>CACYHM010000071.1 GCA_902774195.1 uncultured Eubacteriales bacterium | reverse complement strand
TAAAGGAAGATGACCACTTTGAATCTCTCGGCGTTGCCGCCCTTCGCGTTGGCGAGTGATGACGCCACGAGAACGAATACCAGTACCGGCGCAATGCCCTTGAGAGCTCCGACGAACATGTCTCCGAAGATCGAGATCCATGTGAGCTGCGGAAGAGCGAATCCGAGCAGAGCTCCGATAACGAGTCCGATGAATATCCTCAGCACCAGGCTGATCTTCATCCATTTCTGAAATAAGTTCATATATACCTCTTTTCTCAAAAAAAGGGAAGACATCTGATCTTCCCCAAAACCCACATAGAAAATATACTACGCGGCATAGATTATCCAGTTTTATTTAAAATACAATTACGGGCACACAGATTTATTGAGTAATGACGCTAACGACGCGGCTTCCGCTGCTGCGGTCTTTGGTGACCACGATCTGCCTGTCGATACGGTTCTTCAGCGCGTCCACATGCGAGATGATTCCTACGAGCCTGTCCTCATCGGACAGTTCTGTCAGAGTGCGTATCGCTTTTTCAAGGGTCTCGGAATCGAGTGAGCCGAAACCCTCATCGACGAACATCGTATCGAGTTTGATCCCTCCTGCAGAAGCCTGCACCTCGTCCGAGAGGCCCAGCGCCAGAGCCAGCGAAGCGAGAAAGCTCTCTCCTCCGGACAGTGTGCTCACAGGTCTCTCCGTGCCGCTGTAGTGATCGGTCACCGCAAGATCGAGACCGAAGCGGGATCTGTTGTCTCTGGACTCGCCAGATCTTACGAACTCATACTGCCCGCCCGACATTATTTTCATTCTCAGGTTCGCACGCCTTATGATTCTTTCGAAATAGAAAGTCTGGACATATGTCTCAAGGCTTATGCGCTCCTTTCCCGGAAGAGTCCCTGAAGCCGTCTTTTCGAGCGAATCTATCATCTCGTGTTCTTTCCTGAGAGAATCGAGCTGCTTTGAATTGGCTCTGATGCTCTCGAGCGCCTGCTTTGCGTTTATCAGGTCGGCAGCGGTCCTTGTGTTGAACTCGCTGAGCTCCTGCTTCTTTCTTTCTGCATCGGTCTTCATCTGATACGCTTCGGGCTCGTCCGCCGGAGCTGCGCCGGAAACCACTTTTTCGAGTTCGTTTATCCTTGCTTCGTTCGCGGCTCTCGCTTCTCTCGCATCATTGAGTCCTGCTGTCGCATCTTCTATGGCCTTCTGTTTGGCCTCAGCCTTCTTTCTGATGCCTTCCGCATGTTCTTCGGCATCCTTTCTGCTGTCGAACTTAAGGCCTGACGCAGTATCATCGCGTCTTCTCCTTACAGCATTCGCGTCAGCCTTCATGGTGATGTATTCCCTGTCCGCTTCAGCCATGAGCTCGCCCAGTTCTTCATATTCTTTTTCAGCACCGGCAAGAGACTCCTCGAGCTCTGATCTGTGCCCTATTCTCTCTTTGAGATCGGTCTCCAGCACCTCCAGAGCGATGATCTCATTCTTCAGTTTCTCCACGCCTTCTTCGGAAAGGACAAGAGCCCTGTCGATGTCATCTGTGCCGGTCTCTTTGAATGCGATCTCCTTCACGCTGTATTCCATGGCGTTAAGATTGCCTTTTATCTTCTGTGCTTCTCCGGCCTTCTCTGCCGCAAGTTCCCTTGCCTGCCTGGCTTCATCCTGCAGCCTGTCGAGTTCTTCGGCTGCAGGCGCATCATCAGTCATCACCGCAGGGTACGGGTGATCAGTCGATCCGCATACAGGGCACGGCATGTTCTCTTCAAGACCGGAGGCCAGTATTCCGGCCTGGTTTTTCAGGAACAGCGAATATCCTTCTGAATATTCCGCATCGAGTCTTTCGGCATCTCTTATCAGGGGCCTCAGCTCATCCTGGCACTTCATCAGACTGTCTCTCAGATCAACAGCCTTTTTTATCTCATCGTTCAGAGCTTCGAGACGGGCGATCCTGTTGTTTGTCTTTTCGAGATCATTTCTGATCTTTATGATCTTTTCATCCGAATATCTAAGATCGACAAGCTCGGATTTCATCCTCTCGATCCCTTCTCTGACGCTGTTTCGCTTTTCCCGTATCTCCTTTAACTCCGCGTATCTGTCCCCGGCGGCCTTTTCTGCAGCCTCAAGTTCTTTGCTGATCTCGTCGAGCGCGTCATACGCGTCAAGGCCGCTCTCCATCAGGGCCGCCTCCTTTTTCAGCTCTTCTATCGCAGTCTTCTCTTCATTTGCAAGCTGCAGTTCGAACTCTGCGGTCTTTATTCCGTCTTCGAGCGATCCTGTGTTCATTCTGGCTTCAGCAAGAGCGTTCACGCTGTCTCTGTATCTGTTGATCACAGCTATCCTTGCGTTTGCCCCGGCAAGGACCTCTTCTGTTTCACTGAGCGCCTCTTCGGTCTCTTTTATCTTGTCCTCGCTGTATCTGATAAGCGATCCGAGCGTATCTATGATATCCGCAACACTTGTGTCTGGAGTGAATCTGAGTTCGTCCAGTCTGATCTGCAGCGCGTAATCAAAATCGCAGCGTACGTTTGCGAGGGCAAGATCTATCTCCTTTCTGCTCTCTGCATACTCGCTGTCCACAGATCTGCTCATCGATCTCAGTTCTTCGACAAGCTCGCTGTACGGCTGCGTGTTGAACAGTTTTCTGAACAGCTTCTGCCTCTCATCCGTGCTTGCATTCAGGACTTTCTGAAACTCGCCCTGGGCTATCATAACGATATTGCAGAACTGGCCTCTGTCTATTCCGAGTATATCCCTGACCGCTTCCGTCACCTTCGACGGACCGTCGATCACACTGCCGTCAGGTCTTTTCAGAACAGCCGAAGCACTCTCGTGAGTCATTCCTGTCCCGCGCTTTTTCGGTCTGTCGTACTCCGGATTCCTGGTCACGGAGTATTCCCTTCCGGCATATTCGAATACCAGCTCGACTTCCGTCCTGTCATCATCGCCTGCATACTGCGATCTGAGAGATCTGCTGTCTCTGACACCGCCGCTGGTCTCGCCGTAGAGCGCATAAGTGATCGCATCAAAAATGAAAGTCTTGCCGGCGCCTGTATCCCCTGTTATGAGATAGAGACCGCCCTTTCCGAGACTCTGCATGTCTATTACTGTTTTTTCCTTATACGGCCCGAAGCCTGTCATCGTAAGTCTAAGCGGTCTCATCGTCCGTACCCCATACTTTATCTATCAGACCTTCAATAAGGGCGGTCTGATCTTCGCTCATCGGCTTTCCGTTCTGCTTCTCATATAGACCGGCGAATATCTCAAGAGGTGTCCTTGAATCCGTCTCGGCCGCATCCGGGACCGAAGAAAAAGTCCTGGTGCGCATATTATCGTATTCGAGCCTCATGATATTCGGGTATATCGCCCTCAGATCAGGCAGCGCTCCGATTATGTCCTCCTCGTCTGTAAGGATGACTCTCAGATAACTGTCAGTATCTGCCTGTTCGTAATGATCTCTGCTTGTCAGCTGATCGAACGGTCCTCTTATGACCTTCAAATCGCGAAGCGGAACAAGCCCGAGCGTCCTGATGTTTCCGACGCAGACGCCGTTGTTTTTAGCGCCGAGTTCTATCATGGTCACGGATTTCTCCTGATCTGCCTCAGAGAATGAATACTTGAGCGGGGACCCGCAGTATCTGACTCCGGACGAGGTCGTATCCTGCGGTCCGTGCAGATGTCCGAGCGCAGTATAGTCGAAGTCCTCAAATACAGAGGCGTCGACGTTGTCGATCCCTCCTACTGTGATCTCTTCGGATTCGCTTCTCTCAGACCCCGTGCAGAACTGATGCGCTATGAGAACATTGCGTTTGCTGCGGTCTATGTCCATTCTTTCGACAGCGAATCTGACAGCATCCGTATAGCTGTCTATCTCAGGCTTTTCATCATCATCCGTGTATTCTCTTTCTATGAACGCCCTCACGTGAGAAGGCTTGAGGAACGGCAGCATATAGAAGCAGACTTCACCGTACTCATCCTCGAGGATCACCCTGTGTATGCTTCCGTCATACCCTCCTGCAAAATGTATCCCTCTCTTGTCCATAATGCTGGCGCCGAAGGAAAGTCTCTCCGCAGAATCGTGGTTCCCGCTGATTATGAATACGTCGAGTTCCATCTCTTCGAGACCGGAAAGGAATGAATCAAAGAGCTGTACTGCCTCGGCCGGAGGCAGAGGCTTGTCGTAGATGTCGCCGGCGATCACGACTGCACGCGGCTTTTCTTCTTCTATCATTTCACTGATCCGATCAAGGATATAGCGCTGGTCTTCGAGCATTGAAAACTCGTTCACGCGCTTGCCGAGATGCAGATCGGACAGATGCATTATTCTCACTTTGTCCCTCCGTTATACAGACAGATGCCGCTGATCCCGCAGTTTTCACAGTCCGGTCTTCTGGCGTGGCAGACCTTGCGGCCGTGGAATATCAGAAGATGATGCGCCCTGATCCACGTGTTTTCAGGAAGCCTTTGCTTCAGGCTGTCTTCCGTAGCGTTCACGTCCTTCTCGTCTGTGAGGCCTATCCTGTTCGCCACCCTGAACACATGGGTGTCTACCGCGATAGCAGGCTTTCCGAAAGCCTCAGCCATGACGACATTGGCCGTCTTCCTTCCGACTCCGGGCAGGCTTACGAGTTCTTCGAATGAATCGGGCACCCTGCCGCCGAAATCTTCTTTGAGCTTAGCCGCAAGCTTTATGATATTCGCCGACTTAGTCTTGTACAGGCCTATCGTCTTTATTATTTCGATCACATCGTCCTGGCTTGCAGCCGCCAGAGCTTCCGGATCCGGATATCTGCCGAATAGAGCCGGCGTCACTTTGTTGACGCTGACATCGGTCGTCTGAGCGGACAGCACAACAGCTACAAGAAGCTCGAATTCACTTCCGTGATCGAGCGCGCACATGGCCTCCGGATGCATCCTTTCAAGAGCATCCAGCGCCTCTTTTATCTGATCGTCTCTTATGAGTCTCTTCTTTTTCATCGTATCAGAAGCTTCATGACCGCGTTGACGAGCGGAGTGAGCACGAGATCTGTCACGTTGAATATGATCAGCGCGAGCAGGATATATGTCCCGTAGCGGTATACCTTGTACCACCAGTCATACTGATCGAGTTTGAAGAGCTGCGTGAAAATATTCCATCCGTCGAGAGGAGGAACAGGCAGCAGGTTGAATATCATCAGCACGACATTGATGAACACAGCGTAGTACAGTATCTGAAAGATGTTGTACATAAGATCCGACGGCACGCCGGCTCCGTAGTGCTTCATCATCATGCGTACCGGTATCGAAAGGACAACAGCGATGATGAGGTTCATGGTTACTCCCGCTATTGCGACCAGGAACTCATCGCGTCTTCTGTTCTTGTAATATCTCGGGTCTATCATGACCGGCTTGCCCCATCCGAATCCCACGAGAAGCAGAGCCGCAAATCCCAGCCAGTCAATATGGGCAAGAGGATTTATCGTCACTCTGCCGTCACGCCTCGGCGTAGGATCTCCGAGTCTGTCCGAGACCCACGCGTGTGCGAATTCATGGAAGCTGAGTCCGATGATTATGCCCGGAAGCATAAGTATTTTAGTCAGTATCATATTTGCGTTCACGTTTCACCTCTGTAATCTGTAATATGCTATCAAGTATCTTATGTTAAGCATAGTTATGTCTGATCGAGCTGGACTCTCCGGCAGCCGGCACTTAACTACTGGCGAGCAGCCCCAATGGCGACGATTCAATTGAGGAGCCGCCTTGCTGCGAAGACAGAGTTTAGTACCGCTGCGTATAGCCGGAGTGAGGCGCGAGCCGTGCCCGAGATCAGATATAACTATGCTACAGTATTTCAGTAAGCAGCCTCGATACCGATTCGAGCGCCCTCTCCTTTATATCTATTTTTTCACGGTCATCTGCCGTATACGGCCTGCAGTGCTCCATATCGCGGAGGAACTGCCCGTTCATCATTTCAGTGACTTTCCTGTCATATATGAATGCGTTCGACTCGAAGTTGAGCCTGAAGCTTCTGATGACGTCCTGCGTTGTAGAGCGTAGTCCTGTAGACGAAAGGAAGGTCCGGTATGCAAGGGATCATTATCCTTACATCCAGGCCCGATCTTGCCGCCATGATCAGCGCTTCCATCATAGGCGCATCAGGCACCAGATACGGGGTCTGGATAAAGATGCTTTTTCTGGCGCCGGTTATCATCCTGATGAAGGCCATCTTGACCTCTTCCTTTTCAGATTCGGGACCGCTCGATACGATCTGCACCGGGATATCGCCTATATTCGCCCTGAAGGCGTATTTCATCGACTGATCCAGCAGATGGAGATCCTCTTTCGAAGCGTACCTCCAGTCCTGATAGAAGCGTTCGTTGAGTGCAGCTACCGCATTGCCTCGGATTATCATCTGGGTGTCTCTCCAGTAGCCGAATTTTCTCTTGTAGCCCAGGTATTCCTTTGCGATATTGAATCCGCCTATATATCCGATCTCATTGTCGATGACCGCAAGCTTGCGGTGGTTACGGTAATTGATCCTGAAATACAGGTGTCTGATGAAAGGCTTGAAGAAAAACGCATAGCTTCCGCCGGCATTTTTGAATTCCCTGAGCTCGCTGCGCCCTATGCTCCTGGAGCCGAGCGCATCCATCAGCAGCCTTACCTTCACGCCCTGCCTTGCCTTTTCAGTCAGCAGTTCGATGAGCCTTTTGCCCACGAAGTCGTCTTTTACTATAAAATAGCAAAGTTTGATGGTATATCTGGCGTTTTCGATGTCTGTGCAGAGACGCTCGAACATCTCCCTTCCATCGTATATGAGTTCAACGCTCTCGTTTCCGGTAAGCAGAGAGTCGGCATAGTCGAGATTCATCGATATCATCTCGCGCCACTTCACGGTCAGGTCGTCCGGATCGCCCGAAAGCTCCTCCTTGACTGCCTGTTTCTGCCATCCGAGCAATGTGCCCATGCCCTCCTTTTCTTCTTCTGTCATGCGAAATATCTGCTGTCTGGCGATATTCTGCGACAGTATCAGATAAAGCAGCAGCCCGGCTACCGGCATTATATACAGTATCATTATCCACGCCATCGTAGCCGTAGGCGGTTTGTCGTCAAGGAAGATAAGACCGAACGCGATGATCGTATTCAGCACATATATGATCAGCATTATATGCGAGAATGTAAAAAACTGCAGTATCTGGTCCAGCATCCGCTATCTTACCTCTGCCCCTTCAAGGCTGAATGTCTTGCTCTCAGTTATAAGGACTTTTACCGTTTTGCCCATTATCTCTTCAGGGCTCCTGTCCGTCGTGAAGTTTACGAGCTTGAACCCGTCTGTTCTGCCCGAGATCGTGGTATCATCGCTGCGGCTTACGCCTTCGGCTATGACTTCGCATATCCTGCCCTTGTATTCACTGTTTTTTTTCAGGCTTATGGCGTTCAGGACATCGACCAGTCTGTCGAACCTCTCGTGGCAGACTTCATCCGGTATCTGATCCTCGAACTTTGCGGCAGGTGTGCCCTCACGCGGTGAATAGATGAAGGTAAAGGCCGAATCGTACCCGACCTTCCTGACGATATCAAGCGTATCTTCGAAGTCCTCTTCAGTCTCGCCGGGGAATCCTACGATGATATCCGTGGATATCGTGATATCCGGAGCGGCGGTTCTGAGCTTGTCTACTATCTCAAGATACGTCTTTCTGTCGTAGTGGCGGTTCATGCGCTTCAATATGCGGTCGCTCCCCGACTGGACCGGAAGGTGTATATTACGGCAGAGCTTGCCGCAGGTCCTGAAGCAGCCGATCATCTCATCGGATATGTCCTTCGGATGAGATGTCATGAAGCGTATCCGCTCTATGCCCTCTATGTCATTGACGGCCTTTATCAGATCTGCGAAGCTGTTGCCGGAAGCGTCCCTGTACGAGTCTACGTTCTGTCCGAGAAGCATGACTTCCTTCACTCCGTCAGCCGCAAGGCCTTTTATCTCGTCCGTGACGGCGCTGAGCATCCTGCTTTTTTCGCGGCCTCTTGTGTACGGGACTATGCAGTAGGTGCAGAAATTATTGCAGCCATAAGTTATGTTAACCAGCGCCTTGTGGCTGTGCATCCTTACCGGCTTCATCTCATCTTCATCGATCAGAGGATTGTTGTCGACTATAGCGCGCACCCTTTTGCCTGTCTTTTTTCTCTCTTCGATCAGTTCGGGAAGACGTGCTATGTTCTGCGTTCCGAATACGATATCGACCCACGAAAACCTTTTGTTGATCTCTTCGACGACTCTTGGCTGCTGCGGCATGCATCCGCATACGCAAAGCATAAAGCCCGGACGGTTCTTCTTCACTTTCTTGAACTGTCCGAGCGTTCCGAAAAATCTTTTGTCCGCGTTGTCTCTGACGCTGCAGGTGTTGATCACTGTTATGTCTGCCTTATACGGATCATCGCAGTGCCCGTATCCCAGCGCTTCGAGAAGTCCGGCGATGTTCTCGGAGTCATGCTCGTTCATCTGACATCCGTATGTGATGATATTATAGGTCTTCATTCGCTGTCGCCCTTCTCTGTATCACTGCCGGCCGTCTTGTCCGCGTTTCCGACTGTGAGCTGCTTTTCTTCTCCTCTGATGAGTCTTTTTATGTTCTCTCCATGTGCCAGGATCAGGAAAACAGCGGCGGCTATCGCAAAGTATCTGTATTCAGGCGCAAAGAACCATACGAATACCGGGTATGAGACTGCGGCCGCCAGCGAGCCTACAGACATTTTTCTTGTGACGGCAAAACCCGCCCCTGCGGCAAGCAGAGCCATGAGAGCGGTCTGCCAGTTGAGCGCAAGCGCGGCCCCGAAAGATGCTGCAACGCCTTTGCCTCCCTTGAAGCCGAAGGCTGCAGGGAAACAGTGTCCGAGCACAACGCCGGCGAATCCGGCCATGGCGCCGTAAGAGCCCGCGATCGCGAAGCCGATCTTTACGGCAACGAAAGCCTTTAGAACATCGATGACGAATACGGCTATGCCGTAACCGAGCCCCATAACCCTGATGGTGTTGGTCATGCCCGCGTTGCCCGAGCCCTCTTTACGTATGTCTATTCCCTTGATCTTTCCGAATATTATCGCCGGATTGATGTCACCAAGCGCGTAAGCTATAAGAAAGGTGATCACCAGTTTTCCGATCATTGCTCCGTTCACTGTTTCTCACCTCTTTTCTCGTTCCATACGAATTTTATCGATGTTCCCTCGAAGTCGAATGCTTCCCTTATCTTGTTCTCAAGATATCTCGAATAAGAGAAATGCATAAGTTCCCTGTCGTTGATGCTGAAGCTGAACAGAGGCGGCTTTGTGCCTATCTGCGTCGCATAGTAGATCTTGAGCCTTCTGCCCTTGTCCGAAGGAGGCTGTCTCATCATCACGGCGTCCTCGATCACGCTGTTGAGCTTTCCTGTCGTGATCCTTACCGCTCTGGCATCGGCGATCTTCGAGCATCTGTCGATTATGTCATATAGCCTGACTTTGTTCAGGACCGAAACGAATATGACCGGCGCGTATGACGCGAAGAGGAGCTCTGCTTTGATCTTCCTCTCGTAGTCGCGCATGGTGTTCGTCTCTTTTTCGATAAGATCCCATTTGTTGACTACGATGAGCAGCCCCTTGCCTGCCTCGTGAGCGTATCCGGCTATCTTCTTGTCCTGCTCGGTAAGACCTTCGACCGCATCTATCATTAGAACGCATATGTCGCAGCGCTCTACCGCGGCGACCGCTCTTATGACGCTGAACTTCTCTATCGAGTCGTGCACCTTGCTCTTCTTACGGAGACCTGCGGTGTCGATCAGCGTATACTCCCTGTCCTTGTAGGTAAAAGGCGTATCTATAGTATCTCTCGTTGTTCCTGCGATCGGTGAAACTATGACCCTGTTCTGCTTCGTGAGAGCATTTACCAGGGACGACTTTCCGACATTAGGTTTTCCGATTATGGCGATATTGATGCTCTCTTCGGAACCGCCGAAAGCTTCTTCCGGGAAACCTTCGACTATGCGGTCCAGAAGATCTCCGATATTCGTCATGTTGGCAGCGCTTATAGGGATCGGCTCACCGAATCCGAGTTCATAGAAATCGTATATGAGATCGTATGCCTTCGATGGCGCGTCGACCTTGTTGACAACGAGGATCACGTCCTTGCCGGTACGCCTGAGAAGGTCGGCGACCTCGCGGTCCGCCGTCGTGAGGCCTTCTTTTCCGTCTACCATAAACAGTATGACGTCCGCCATATCCATTGCCGTCACGGCCTGATCTCTCATCTGCGAGCGTATGGTGTCGTCAGTCTTCACTTCGATGCCGCCGGTGTCTATGACCGCGAACTCCTTGCCGTTCCATTCGGTCTCGGCATAGATGCGGTCGCGCGTCACGCCCGGCACGTCCTCGACTATGGCCCGTCTTTCACCGACGAGTCTGTTGAAAAATGTGGATTTGCCGACATTAGGTCTGCCGACTACTGCGAGTATAGGTTTACTCATCTTCTTCGAATATTCCCTCCACGAATTCGTGAGCGTCGAACGGCACGAGGTCCTCCATCTTCTCTCCGACTCCGATGAACTTTATAGGCATGTCGAATTCATCAGTTATCGTTATGGATATCCCGCCTCTTGCGGTGCCGTCCATCTTTGTAAGTACTATTCCTGTTATATCGGTGATGCCGCTGAATTCCTCAGCCTGGCTCACCGCGTTCTTTCCGGTGGTCGCATCGAGCACAAGGATATTCTCCCTTGCGGCCTCAGGCCATTCCCTTGAGATGACCTTGCTCATCTTTTCAAGCTCCTTCATGAGGTATCAGAACGTCGATGTCGTTGGCCTTTGCGGACTGTATCGCATCATAGATGACAGCCGTAGGATCCGTTCCCTCTTCGTGCCTGATAACTCTTACACCGACCCTGTCGCCCCACATCTGCAGCTGCTCTGCAGCCGCCGCGCGGAACGTGTCCGCTGCAGCAAGCATGACATTCTTGCCCTGCTGCGTATACATATGCGCGAGCTTCGCAATGGTGGTCGTCTTGCCTCCGCCGTTTATGCCGATCATGAGGATGATGAGCGGATATTCATCGGCCATCTTATTGCGTTCGCCCTTGTCCATGATCTCTTCGACTATCTTCGCGAGCTCGCGTCTTATCTCGCGCTCTCTCGTATAGTGATGATAGTTGATCACTTCGTTGAGCTTCTCGATTATCTTCGCAGATGTATCGATGCCGACATCGGCCATGACAAGCGATTCCTCGAGCTGATCGAGGAACTCCGGTCCGAGCTCCGGGTTGTCGTAGACGGCCATCGTGATGCTGTCTATGAATTTCTGGAATGCATTTTTCTTTTCAAACAGAGCCATTCTTAGTCTCCTTCTTTAATTATGATCAGATGTTTTCATGCGGTGAGCGCGGCGTGTGGAGGAGCCGCTATGAATGTCCGAGAGAGGCCGCAGGCGATCGGCTTGGAACGAGTCCCGCAAGCGAAGCGTCAGGGCCGTTCCCCGAGAGGCAAGGCCGAACGAAGAGACATTCACGGCGACGGAATCCAGCCGCGTGAGGCATATGAAAACATCGCTTTTATTCATCAAGATCGAAGTCATCGCCGAGCTTCAGCGACAGCATGCGCGATATGCCCTGTTCAGGCATAGTCACGCCGTAGAGCACGTCGGCGTGCTCCATGGTCGCCTTCTGGTGCGTGATGAGAGCGAACTGGATGTTCCCGAAGTTCTTTAAATAGTCAGAGAACCTCTCGATATTGACCTCATCGAGCGCTGCCTCTACCTCGTCGAGTATGACGAACGGCGTCGGCTTTGCCTTAAGTACTGCGAACATGAGAGCGATCGCTGTAAGAGTCTTCTCTCCGCCTGATAGAAGGTTGATGTTCTTGAGCTTTTTGCCAGGCGGCTGTGCCGTGATCTCGATGCCTGATTCAAGCGGCTTTGTCTCGTCTTCGAGTCTGAGTTCTGCGTAGCCGCCTCCGAATAGTTCTTTGAACGATTCCTCGAAGTTCACCACCACCTGATCGAAATTGTCCTTGAACTTCGTCTTTATGGTCCTGTCCATATTGGTGATGATCTCGTTCAGCTCGTCCATGGCCTTCGTGAGATCCTGCTCCTGGGCAGTCATGAACTCGTAGCGCTTGCTCACAGCCTTGTACTCTTCGATGGCTCCTATGTTCACATCTCCGAGCTCGGCCAGGCGGACTCTTATCTCTCTTGATTCCCTGTTTCCGGCAGTTATCGCGAAATCCTCGTCTCTCATCTCGAGAGCTTCGGCATACGATACTTCGAATTCCTCCCAGAGCTTGTCTTTCTGGGTGTCGAGCAGGGTCTCATTTTTAGCGGTCTTCACTTCGAGCCTGTACTTCTCGTCTTTTACTGACTCGAGCTTATCTCTGCTCTCCTTGCTGAGCGCAAGAAGCCTGTCGTTCTCGACACGGCCTTCCTCAAGGCTTGCGC
>CACYHM010000070.1 GCA_902774195.1 uncultured Eubacteriales bacterium | reverse complement strand
TGGTGGAGCGTACGAGGCTCGAACTCGTGACCTCCTGACTGCCAGTCAGACGCGCTCCCAGCTGCGCTAACGCCCCGTATTGGTGCGGATGAAAGGATTCGAACCTTCACGATGTTACTCACACGGACCTGAACCGTGCGCGTCTGCCAATTCCGCCACATCCGCATATCTGTGGCGTGCCTTTTACGGCACGCCATGCATTATACACTATTAAATCGCTGTTGTCGAGAATAAGTTTTTTATTCTTCGTCCATGTCTGCCATGATGGCATCGAATTCAGCTGCAGCAGCGTCGAATTCCTCTTCGCTTTCGATCTCGAGGATCTCGAATTCGTCGTCATTGATCTGCTTATATCCGTAGATATATACATCATCCGTGCCGTCATCCGGAGCGAGCGCGATGTACTCTTTGTCGCCAAGCTCGAATGTTCCCATCACATAGCAGTCAACTGCTGTGTCGTCGTCAAATTCCAGAGTGATGATATCTTCCTCTTCATCGACGTTTACGTTCTTGATATCCTCTGCCATAAAGCAAATCTCCTTTCCTGAAATGCTTCTTTAATATAACACGGAAGGCCGTCATTTATCAAGGTCGCCGTCCCCGGCCGCAAAGAATTCCAGAACATTCTCCGCGACTTTAGGGGTCAGTCCTCCTGTCCCGACCAGTTCATCGTAGGTCGCTTCCTTTATCGCCTTCATGCTCCCGAATCTCTGAAGCAGTTCCGCTCTCCTCTTCGGTCCTATGCCCGGGAT
Source organism: uncultured Eubacteriales bacterium (assembly GCA_902774195.1). The sequence continues at coordinate 4,977 of CACYHM010000070.1, read as the reverse complement.
GTCCTCAAGAGCGGATTTAATCATCTTCTTTCCCTTGACGCCGGACATGTAGGTGATCGCGAAGCGGTGGACTTCCTCCTGTATCGTGCCGCAGTAGCTGAAGAGCAGCCGGTTGTCCCTGAGATCGATCTCATGTCCGTCTTCGAATACCACGGCTCTTGTGCGGTGGGAATCGTCCTTGGCAAGTCCAACCACAGGTATAGATATCCTGAAGGCGTCGAGCACGGCCTTGACCGCGTGCACCTGCCCCAGACCTCCGTCTATGAACATGATGTCCGGATATGTGCTGAAGCCCTCATCGCCCTTTCTGGCGCGTTTGAGCCTCCTGTACATCACCTCGCGCAGGCTGCCGTAGTCATCGCCCTCTGCTGTCTTTACCTTGAATTTCCTGTAATCGTTCTTTACAGGCTTTCTTCCCTCGTATACGACCATGCCGCCTACAGTATCGAGCCCGTTGAAATTGGATATGTCATAAGCTTCCACCCTGTATTCCCGGTCATCGTCTTCAGCTATGAGAAGCGGTGCGCCCCCGCTTATCTGCGAAGCGTATTCTATGAGTCCCGCGATCTCTTTCTTCAGAGCTTCCCTTCTCTCGGCTTCGCGGTCCGCTTTCTCATCGAGCGTTCCGGCGAGCTTGATCGAGTCATCGAGCGCCAGCCTCAGAAGGGCTTTCTTCTCGCCTCTTTCCGGGACTGCTATCCTCGTCTTGTGCATCACGTCGGAGCCTGCCTCGGCATTGCCCGCGTTGATGCTCTCCAGGAAGCCCTCGAGCAGCTCCTCGTCTTCTATATGGAACGGGAGGAGAATCTCGCGAGGAAGCGCCGCAAGCTCCGGATAGTGCTGCTTTATGAACGATGACAGCACGTCCTTTTCGCTGCCCGCGTGTTCTCCCATCAGATATGTGATCTCGCGGCCGGTCATCCTGCCGTCTCTGACCTTGTACTGTGCGACGACGGTGGTCCTGCTGCCCGTGACAGGAACGAGTATGTCGGCATCCCTGTCCCCGATGACGGTCGCCCTCTGTGTCTCTCCGAGAGATTTCATGGAATTCATGTAGTCCCTGTATCTGGCAGCATCCTCGTATCTCAGCTCTTCGGATGCCTGCTCCATCTTCGCCCGGACCTTCGCCATGGCTGCCCGGTCTCTGCCGCTCAGGATCTCGACCACTTCGTCCACATCCACGATGTAGGCGTCATGGTCGGCCTCTCCCACGCATATGCCGCTGCACTTTCCTATGTAGTAATTCAGGCATGGTCTCACGCCCTTTCTGAATTCCTGCTGCCTGCACTTCTTGAAGACGTACATCTCGTCTATCATGGCGAGCATGCGCTTTACGGCGCCGCCGTCCGAGTACGGGCCGAAGTAGCGGTTGCCGTCCCTGAGAAGCCTCCTCGTGCTGAACACTCTCGGCCATTCCTCAGTCGTCGTGACCTCGATGTACGGATAGGACTTGTCATCCTTAAGGAGCACGTTGTAGCGCGGCATGTACTTCTTTATGAGATTGCATTCCAAAAGGAGAGCCTCCATCTCCGTCGCGCAGCTTATGTATTCAAACTCCGCTATGTTGGAGACCATGGCTCTCACCTTGGGATCAGCCTGAGATGTCTTTCTGAAGTAGCTTCTGACGCGGTTTCTGAGATTGACCGCCTTGCCTACGTAGATGACCTCTCCGAGGCTGTCCTTGTGCATGTATACACCCGGAGTCGTCGGGAGTTTTTTCAGTTCATCCTCTATAACGAACATCACTTGCCCCGGCCTTTGCCCTCTCTGTCAAGAGCGTCATTCATGTTTTCTCTGCGTATATCCGTGGTGCGCGGAGGCAGCGGCTCATAGCCGTATCCGGTCCAGTTGCGCCTCCTCCTGTCCTCATCCATCTCTATCTGTCTTTGCGCTATCTCCCTGACCTTCGCTCTTCGCATGGCTTCCGCCCTCTTTGCGCGGCGCCTCTTTACGTACAGCACTCTCAGCAGGAACGCTATGATCAGTATGAGGACCAGGCTGATGATCACGGTGGCAAGGTTGGATATGTACCACTGCGACGGCGGCCAGCCTTGCGCCACCGGCTTATCGGTGACCAGATCGACGGTGCCCTTGAGTTCGTCAGCCACATACACCCTGAACTCCCCTACTTTCGCTCCTTCCTTGAGCGGGGCTTCAAGATTGTCGAGCATGACGACCTCTGTGCGTATCAGCTTGTCGCTTCCTTCAGGCGGGACATAGGCATAGCCTTTTGTCTCCGTATATCCGGCGACACGGGTCCACACTCCGCCTCTGACCCTTGCTACACCTTCTCTCTTTCCCGCTTTGACTATGGTGTTTTTTTCGGCATGGGCATCCCCGTATTCCAGAAGTCCCTTTGCTTCGTTCACATAAAGGGCCGGATCCGAATCCATGAGTATGGCGATCATTTGCATGCCGTCCTTCATCGATACGGCAGCGAACTGTACGGATTTCGAAGGCTCTTCGAGCATCCCCTTTATGCCGCCCTTACTGTATTTATATATCTCGCCGGCCTTCCCCGCTATAAGCGGATTGGAGCTGACGATCTCGATCTCTCTTTCGTTTTCCTTTGTCGACGGCCTTACGATCACGCTTTTCTTTTTCAGCAGATCCTTGATCTTCTGGTATCTCATTGCGGCCTGTGTTATGACCGCACAGTCCTTCGCCGTCGAATACTGCATGGCCGCATATCTGCCGCACGGATTGACGAACTGGGTATCCATGATATCCAGCTCCATGCACTTGGAATTCATCTCATTGATGAATATCTCTCTCGATGACGCGCTGTATGCAGCGAGCGCCTCGGCGGCCTGACCGTCGCCTCCGACAAGCATAGCGCTGAGGAGGTCTCCGATCGTCACTGTCTCGCCCGCTTTGAACAGCGTACCGTGCTCTGCAAGCTCAGGCGATACTTCAACTTTGTTCTTGAGTTCGGCATCGCTGTACATATTATCGATGACGACCATCGCAGTCATGAGCAGCGTGATGCTCCCCGGCTGCATCTTTCTCTCCTGATGTCCTCCGGCCACGATCTGGCTCGTCGAACCGGACATAACTATCCAGGACGAAGAACTGATCTGAGGGAGGACTTCCCCGGACGGCTCCGGTGCAGGCTGCGGCTGCGCAGGCTGTTCCGGCGCGGGCTGCTCCTGTGGCTGTTCTGCCGCAGGCTGCTCTGCTGCAGGCTGTTCTGCTGCGGGCTGTTCAGTCGCAGGCTGCTCCTGTGCCGGCTCTTCTGCCGCGGGCTGCTCCTGCGGCTGTTCAGTCGCAGGCTGTTCCTGTGTCTGCTCTTCATCCACGGCAAACACAAACGGCGCACTATAACTGATGGTGGTCACCAGTATCAGCATCAGCGATATGATAGCCACCATCAGTTTCTTCATTCTTGTTGTGTTGCTGTTTTTCAACACTTCTTTACTGCTTTACTACTTTGCGTTCTCTGCTTCGAATTCCTTCATGTAAGCGATCAGTGCATCCACGCCTTCCTCAGGGAATGCGTTGTAGACCGATGCTCTCATTCCGCCTGCGTTTCTGTGGCCCTTGAGGTTGATCATGCCTCTCTCCTTCGCGCCTGCGATGAACTTCTTGTCGAGTTCTGCATCGCCTGTTACGAAGGTGATGTTCATGAGGGATCTGTCTTCCTTGGCAACCGTCGGCTTGAAGAGCTTCGAGGAGTCAAGGTAATCATAGAGCTTCTTAGCTTTGCGGACATCCTTCTCGTGCATAGCCTTTACGCCGCCGTTCTCAAGCAGGTACTTGAATACTTCGCCGGCAACATAGATGGAGTAGCAAGGAGGAGTGTTGTACATCGAACCCTTCTCGGCATGTGTCTTGTAGTCGAGATAGATCGGTGTGCCTTCCGGAGCATGTCCTACGAGGTCTTTTCTGACGATGACGATGGTCACGCCTGCAGGAGCAACGTTCTTCTGAGCGCCTGCATAGATGAGGCCGAACTTCGTGACGTCGATCTCCTCGGAGAGGATGCAGGACGACATGTCGGCTACGAGCAGGTGGTCGCCGAAGTCAGGGATCTCGTTATAGTGAGTTCCGAATACTGTGTTGTTGTAGCAGATATATACATAGTCGACGTCATCTCTGATGTCTTCCTTTGTAACCTTAGGAATGTATGTATATACGGACTCCTCGGACGAAGCTACGCAGCGCGCGTCTCCGAACTTCCTGGCCTCTTCCCAGGCCTTCTTGCCCCACTGACCTGCAACGATGTAGTCAGCCTTGTGGCTTCCCGTCATCAGGTTGATAGGAACCATCGAGAACTGCAGTGTGCCGCCGCCCTGAAGGAAGAGCACATAGTAGTCATCAGGAATGTTCATCAGCTTGCGCAGATTTGCCTCTGCATCATCGATGATCTTTTGATACTCAGGGGATCTGTGGCTCATCTCCATTACGGACTCGCCTGTTCCCTCGTAGTTGAGCATCTCGGCTGCGCACTTTCTGAGCACTGGCTCAGGAAGCACCGATGGGCCTGCAGAGAAATTATATACGCGATATTCATCAGCCATTGGTCTGTACCTCCGCATAATTATGCATTTATATTTTTTGAAAAATGGTTTTTCCGGGACCTTGTCCCAGTCTTTATAGTATACTTCAACGTCATGCTTTAATCAATCAGAGTGAGTCAAAAGAGGAGCGTCTTTTTGTAGCTTTACAATAGATGTGAGACCTAAGGAATAGAAAAAAGCGATTGAGTCCGTTAGACTTGTTTGTACCACCAAACCTCTAACGAAAGGACAACCAATCGCCATGAACAGTATACCACATTCACAACGTTATTTGCCCCACACTATTGAAACTAGATTCTATGCTGTAAAGCTGTACCGCGGTGGATGCTCCGTGCAGTTCGTCTGTCGGAGATACCATATATCCAAAGCATCACTGATGCGATGGAACAAGCGCTTCGACGGGACCAGAGACTCCCTTAGGGACAAGTCCCACAGGCCGCTGGCTCCGCATCCCAAT
>CACYHM010000069.1 GCA_902774195.1 uncultured Eubacteriales bacterium | reverse complement strand
AAGAGCGGGCGGCGGAATGGACAGTATAGTATCGTCTCTCGATGCAGGAAACCCGGGATGGGATCTCATGGGCAAGGGCTCATACGGAGCTGATATACCTGCTATGAGACCGGGCGCTCTGATATCCTTCTGGGTGCTGGTCGGAGTAGCTGTGCTCGGTCTTCCTCAGACTGCAGTCAGATGCATGGCGTTCAAAGACACAAAGTCCATGCACAGAGCCATGATATACGGAACGGCTGTTATCGGCGTCCTCATGATAGGCATGCACCTTGCCGGCACACTTGCTTTTCCTCTTCTTCCTGAAGGCGGACTTGAAAGCACCGACCAGGTCATACCGTATGTCGTCATGAGATACATGCCTGCCTGGGCCGCCGGGCTTTTCCTTGCGGCGCCGCTGGCGGCAGTAATGTCAACGATAGATTCGCTTCTCATACTGGCATCAGCAACTATAATAAAGGACCTGTATCTGCACTATGTCAAAAAAGTACCGCTCGGAACGGAAGCGGTGAACGATCCGGTATATGACGAGGCTTTCGGTAAAGTGCCTAAATACAGTTTTGCGCTGACTGCCGGGATCGGCATCGTCGGCTGCCTTCTGGCGCTCAACCCTCCCGATGTCATAGTATGGATAAACCTGTTTGCGTTCGGAGGACTCGAAGCTACGTTTTTCTGGCCGATAATCGGAGGACTCTACTGGAAGAAGGGAAGCAGCAAAGCCTGTCTCGCGTCTGTCATATGCGGACTTGCGACCTTTATATTCTTCAACAGAGTCAAGATACTTCCGTTCGGCATCCATGAGATAATAGCGGGACTGCTGATCGGAGGCATCGCATACTTTGCGGCCGGAGCACTCGATAAATCCGAGCCGGACCCTGAAATGCTTAAAAAATGCTTCTGAAATGTGATATATTTTGCATATCGAACAGAGATATCTGACTGAAAGAACACGGGAAACAATGAAACTTAACACTATCGACATTTCCATGCTTGATGATTTCATGATCGGCAATGCCGAGGACCGAGGCAAAGGAACGGGCTGCACAGTCATCGTCTGCGAAAAGGGCGCTGTAGGAGGCGTCGATGTCCGCGGCGGAGGTCCCGCTACAAGGGAGACCGATCTTCTGAAAAGCGAGAACACCGCAGAGACCATCAACGGTGTGATACTCAGCGGCGGCTCGGCGTTCGGGCTCGAGGCTGCTTCCGGTGTGACAAGAGAACTGGCTGAACACGGCATCGGTTTCAGGATGGGAGACATCGTCGTACCTCTGGTATGCGGAGCATCTCTTTTTGATCTGAACATAGGAGACCGCAGGGCCTTTCCTGACGTCAAAATGGGCATCGAGGCGACAAGAAACGCTTTCAACGGCAGGTTCAGGAACGGGAATTCCGGCGCCGGAACAGGAGCGTCAGTCGGCAAGACTCTTGGCATCAGAAGGGCAATGAAGACCGGCCTCGGGACATTTGCATGCGGGGACGGATCCATTGAGGTCGGAGCAGTAGTGGCGGTAAACGCGATGGGCGATGTCTATAACGGAGCCGGCAACATAATCGCGGGCCTTCGCTCGGAAGACGGAAGAAGCATATACGGTACGATAAGTGCTCTTAAGGACATGGTCGTTCCGGAAAGCCCTAAAAAACCTCGTGAAACCGTTGCTGAAAGGGACAGACGAGAGACCGTCGGATCCATGACTAAAGTCGAGCACAGGGAAAGAATGAGGGAAGTCGCAAGGGCGATCAAAGAAGAATTCAGGAAGACGAACCAGTACAAAAAATCAGACATCCTCGAAGCGGATAAAAGATTCAAGGAAGACAAGATCAGACAGGAGATGCTGAGAGAAGAGCAGCGCAAAGCTATGCGTCTCGCAGAAGAGAAGAGGGAGGCCGAAAAGGCCGCCGAAGCAGCAGCGATCGCTCCTGAGCCTGCCGCTGCAGAGACAGCAGCCGTTACACCTGGGCCGGTGACCGAAGAGACAGCAGCTGCCGCTCCTGTACCTGAGACTGCCGCAGGGCATGGAACTGCAGCACCGCAGTCTTTCATAGATGATAAGCCTTACGGAAAACACATGAGACGCGACGAAGCGGCAGCGTACGAAGAGGACGAAGAAGAGATCCCTGATGCCGAAAAACAGGCGATCGAAGATTTCCTCGATGAATTCGAAGAGACCGCAAAAGAAGACGCTGATCTCGGATACGATATCCCGTTCAATACCACGATCGGATGTCTCATAACGAACGCGAAGCTTACAAAGGCTCAGGCAAACAAGCTTGCCTCCATACTACACGATGCGTACGCAAGGGCCATCAAGCCCGTACACAGCACGCTTGACGGAGATACGGTGTTCGTACTTGCTTCCGGCAAACAGGAAGTGAATTTCGATGCATTTGCCGCTCTGGCCACAGACGTGATGCAGTATGCGATAATAGATGCGGCCATGTCGGCCAAACCAGCATACGGACTCCCGTCGGCTTCGGATCTTGCGACACGGAGATAAAACCATGAAAAGACTTATACTCATCGACGGCAACAGTCTGCTGTTCAGAGCATATTTCGCAATGAGACCAATGGTCACTTCAAAAGGCATGCACACTCAGGGTGTGTTTGCCTTTGTTAATATGCTGAACAAGATCATAGCGGATTACAGTCCTACCCACATCGCGGTCGCGTTCGACATGAAAGGCGGGACTTTCAGACACGATGTATACAAGGAATACAAAGCGGGCAGACTGAAGACTCCGCCTGAACTCCTTTCGCAGATACCGATGATGCATGAGGTCCTTGAAGCTATGAACATCGCTGTTTTGGAAAAGCCTCAGTACGAAGCGGATGACATCATCGGCACCATAAGCTCCAGAGCAGAACAGGAAGGCCTGGATACGCTCGTTATTTCGGGCGACAAGGACGAACTCCAGCTTGTAGGCGAACATGTAAGGGTGCTTATAAATAAGCGCGGAATGAGCGAATTCGACCTTTACGACATCGATGCGATGGAAGAAAGATACGGTCTGACACCTGAACAGTTCATTGACCTGAAAGGTCTCATGGGAGACAGCTCCGACAACATACCCGGAGTGCCGGGCATAGGCGAGAAAAAAGGCATAGCCCTTCTGAAAGAATACGGGACCCTTGAGAGCGTTCTCGAGCATGCAGATGAGATAAAGGGGAAGATGGGCGAAAACATCAGGGACAATATGGAGACCGCGCGCATGTCAAAATGGCTTGCGACCATCAACAGAGAGTCTCCTGTGGATTTCACATGGGATCAGCTCGAATATACAGAACCTGACATGCAGAGACTGGTTGAGGTATATACGGAACTGGAATTCAACAGCTTCCTCAAAAAACTCCAGGCGGGCGCATCCGATGATATAGCTGCGCCTTCATCTTCGCAGGATCTCAGTGCAGCTCTCGAAAAAGTGCGCATGGTGAGCCCGGAAGATTTCATGTCGAAAGTCGCATCCGGGAGTGAGGTTTTCATAGAGGCTGCGACAGACGCGGACCATCTCAGGGAGCCTGAGATAAGAAGTATAGTCCTGTACAGCGATGATAAAAGCATCGCATGCGTCAGGGAGCTTACACCGGTGGATGGACCTCTGGTGATATCCGCTGTCGCCGGAATGGGATACAGGCTGTGCGGTTGCGGCCTCAAACGTATAATCTATTCGCTTCTTGCGAAACATGAGGCGGAATACATCCCGTGTTACGATGCTGCGATAGCAGAATACCTGCTCGATGCGAACAGGCAGAAATATCCTCTCGACAAGCTTCTCCTGAGATATAACGGATATGTGGCATACGAAGACGAGACTGCGGCTCTTTCTGATGCGGCCTCTGCCGATTCGCTCGGTCTTTCTGATGAAGAACTGGTCAAAAGAGCCTTTTATGCCGCCAGAGTCAAAGAACAGCAGTCCGCTTCACTCGATGAAGCAGGATGCAGGGAACTTTTCGAGACATGCGAGATGCCTCTTGTACTGACGCTTGCTCTCATGGAGCGCGAAGGCATCAGGTGCGACAGGGACATACTCAGGAGCATCGGTGACGAGCTCACTGCAGGCATAAAAGAACTCGAAGCAGGCATATATGATGAAGCGGGAGCTGAATTCAATATCAATTCACCTAAGCAGCTCGGAAGCATCCTCTTTGAGAAGATGCAGATACCGTACCCTAAACAGGGAAAAAACAAGAGCGGCTCATATTCGACCGCTGCCGATGTGCTCGAAAAACTGAAGGATGACAACAGGATCGTTGCCGATGTCCTGGAATACCGCAAGCTGTCAAAACTGAACAGCACTTATGTCGAAGGCCTTCTGCCGCTTATCGGCGAGGATGAAAGGGTAAGACCGCATTTCATGCAGACTGTCGCCGCCACCGGAAGGCTCAGCTGCACGGAGCCTAACCTTCAGAACATACCTGTGAGAGATGAGTACGGCAGAATGATAAGAAAAGCATTCACCGTTTCTTCAGGCAGCTGCTCGTTCACAGGCTCCGACTATTCACAGATAGAACTGCGGATACTGGCTGCTCTCAGCGGAGACGGATCCCTGATCGAAGACTTCAGATCCGGCAAGGATATACACAGAGCCACGGCGTCCAGGGTGTTCAACATTCCGGAGGATGAAGTCACTGCTCTGGACAGGACGCGCGCAAAGGCGGTCAATTTCGGTGTCGTATACGGAATGAGCGGATTCGGACTCGGCGAGAGCCTGAACATATCAAGGACCGAAGGGCAGAAGTATATCAACGAGTATTTTGCCAAGCATACCGCTGTAAAGGAATATCTGGACAGGCAGATAGAAAGCGGCGAAGAAAACCGCGAAGTGAGGACTTACTTCGGCAGGGTCAGAAAGATCCCTGAATTCGCATCCAGAAAATTCATGGAAAGAGAACTTGCAAAGCGTCTTGCGATGAACACTCCGATACAGGGAACGGCTGCCGACATAATAAAGATCGCGATGAATTCCGTTTCCGCCGAGCTCAGAAAGAAAGGACTAAGATCCAGGCTCATACTGCAGATACACGATGAACTCATCGTCGAAGGCCCTGACAGCGAGCTGGCTCAGGTGAGGGAGATACTCGACACATGCATGAGAAACGCCGCCGATCTTGCCGTAGACCTTGTATGCGATATACACACAGGCAAGACCTGGTATGAACTGAAGTGACAGGGAGATCATGATGCTGAACATAGCTATCACCGGAGGCATAGGGTCAGGCAAGACGAGCGTGACCGAAATATTAAGATCCTGCGGCTATACAGTCATAGACGCTGATGCCATGTCCAGGGAGCTTACTTCATCAGGAGGCAGGGCCATCCCTTATATCAGGGAAAAATTCGGCCCCGGATTCATTATGGAAGACGGCAGCCTGGACAGGGCGAAGATGAGGGACCTCATTTTCAGGGACCCGGCAAAGAAGGCCCTTCTCGAAGAAGGCACGACCAGGGTGGTGCTCGAGGATATAGAAGCCATAAGGTCTCAGAAGGAAAAGGCAGGAGAAAAGGCTCTGTTCTACGACATCCCGCTTCTCTTTGAGACGGGAACGGAAGGCGAATACGACGCGGTATGGGTCGTTTCGGCCGATCATGCGCTGAGAGCCGCAAGGATAATGGAGCGGGACGGCATCGATGCCGGTATGATAGATCTGATCATGGACTCGCAGGAGGACGATGAGGTAAAAAAGGCGAAGGCCGATCTTGTCATATACAATAACGGTACGATGGAAGACCTTGAGACCGCTGTCGAAAAGGCGCTGTCATCGTACGGTCTGGCCGTCTGAAAACAGGAAAACCGG
>CACYHM010000068.1 GCA_902774195.1 uncultured Eubacteriales bacterium | reverse complement strand
CGCAGGCGTACTGCTGCACATACGGCTGGGAGGTGAGGTAAGTCCTTATGGAGCTTAGCCACGATGCGTCGGTGTAGTTGCCCATCACGATGTTGCCTTTCGCCATCAGCCCGAGCATGTCCTTCGACGAATTGCCGTTGTTCAGGCGCTTCCCCGACCAGCTAGGCGGGTTCACGTACTGGATGTTTCCGACGATGTGGACGTTTCGCCCGGAGTAGATTGTGCCCTGCCCCTTCACGTATCCCTTGATGATGACGTCCGACGCCACGACGACCGGGCCGTTGACGACTATCGGGTTCGCCTGAGTGCCCACCAGCACCAAGACGCCCTTGTCCGCGAGCGATGCGTCGCCAGACGGCCCGACGCCGTCGTAGAACTTGTCGACGATGACCCGCCCGCCCTGCGTCACCTTGCACATCGCGGGATCCCCCGCGCGCAGCTCCTCGATCCACTGACGATAGTCGCTGTCGGACGACGTCAGGTCGCCGATGAATGGCATCTCCGTCTCGCGCTCCAGGTTGCCGTGGATCCTGTCCCTCTTCGCCTGCGTCGTGGCCGAGGCTGGCGCGTCGTAGCCGCCCGCGACGGCGTCGCCGGTCACGGGGTCGACTGCGAGAGGCCGCGACATGTTGCTTACGCCGTAAGTCGTCGACTTGTATGTCGAGTAGGAGTCCATCGTGCCGTAGTTCGTGATGTCGCCGTCGACCCCCAGCTCCTCGTTGCGCGCGGCGTAGACGCGGCCGTTGATCTTGCAGCCCGAGTCGAGGTACATGTCGCCGTTCGCCCTGACGTCGCCGTTGGCGGTGCAGCCCGTCCCCTGGAACCATCCGTAGTTGTTCACGAAGTAGGCGTTGTTGAACACCTTCGAGCGCCCCTGGGCGAAGCGCACGGTCTCGGCCACGGTCTGCCGCGATTCCGTGCCGCCGGGGTTCGCGCGCACCGCCTCCGCGACGAAGGTGACCTCGGCCCACTGCGTGTTGGCCGGATGCCTGACGCGCCCGACACGAACGCGCACGGAGCAGCCGCAGCTTTCGGCGGACTCGTCGAGCGTGACCGCCGTGCCGCGTCCGTTCTGCGCCCCGATCGTGCGCGTGACGGTAGTGTTGTCGCCTACGCCGAACCAGTCGAACGAGCAGACGGAGTTCCCCAGGCTGCCGCCTATGATGTGCGCTCCGCGCGCAATCGAGTTGTTGAACGCCTCGTTGACCGCGGCCTTCGCAAGCTCGATCTCGCCCTGCGCCGCAAGGCGGCACACGCTGTTTCCGGCGTGGAGCGCCGTCATGCGCGTCGCCGACGAGACGTAGCCCAGCACGCCGCCCAGCACAAGCGCGCACACGCCCGTCGTCACGAGTACCGTGACGAGAACCGCGCCATTTCTGCCGATGCGCCGCTGCATGTCAGTACCTCCCGTTGGCGTTTTTTATCGGCTGGAGCTTGCCGAGGACGGGCACGGAGACGCGCTCGCGGCGGACTATGCGCGAGCCGTCGCCACGGTGGACGTCTGCGGCGATGCAGATGTCAAAGTCGAGCCTGTAGACATTCGAGCCGTTGGCGTTGCGCGAGCCAAAGCTCAGAATATCCGACATCGCTGGAATATCCATATGGATACAGTATGAGGGAAATACTTGGGAAGATCGGCATATCCAAGACCACGTATTACAAAGCGCTTAACTGCAAAGGTTATGGAATGGGAGAGGAACTCAGGCATGAACGTGACAGAAGAGATCTGGTGCTGCTGATGAAGGTCGTAGAGTACAAAGGATTCGAGAAAGGCATACGTCAGATATACATGATGATGCCTGACATCACAGGAGAACAGTTTGCGATCAGCAAGATCAGAAGACTGTTAAGAAGCGCAGGAGTAAAGACAAAAGTTCGAAGCGAGAATCCGAACAGGCAGAGGACGAGGAAGTTCCATGAGAGAAACACAAAACCAAACCTGCTTGAGCGCAAGTTCAGGCTGCACCGGCCAAACGAGGTCAGGCTCACAGATGTCACATATCTGGATTACGGCAGGGATGAGGATGGTGGAAAGAAGAGAGCTTACGGCTCATCATGTATAGATCCGGTGACCGGGAAGGTGCTCGCTTTCAATGTCAGTGAGAGCAACGATGTGGAGCTTGCGGTTGAAACGCTTGAGACGCTGTCCGACTATCCGGCCGTAGTCGGGGCTCTGCTCCACAGTGATCAGGGGATATTGTATCTTACGGAGGAGTTCCAGCAGAAAGTCAGAGAGATGGGGATGGCACAGTCGATGTCAAAGAGAGGCAACTGCTGGGACAATTCACCGCAGGAGAGCTTCTTCGGGCATTTCAAGGACGAGTGTCCATACGAGGAATGTGATACCTTCGAGGAACTAAGGTCTAAGATCGATGAATACGCACATTACTACAACAACGAGAGACACCAGTGGGACCGTAAAAAGATGACGCCATTGGAGTACGAGAAGTACATGAACGGTATGACAGATGAGGAATTTGCCGCATATATTGAAACAGAGCAGGCCAAATATGTTAATATGAAGAAAAGAGCAGAGAAGCTGGCAAAGGAAAGAGCGAAGACCCTCGGGGTATGAAAAAAGGAGCACAGAATGGCGGAAAGAGTAAAGAGTGGGATGGACAGGACAGGTGATCTGGATTACGTCACAGATGAGCCTGATATGGTGGAAGGCATTGAGATGCCGGACGAGTCATACTACAAGGCGCTGGAAAACGGAATGATCACAGATCTTCCGAAAAGCGGAAGACTTGTTTACACACACGATTTCTACGTTGCGATGTACAAGAAGCTGGAGTCTGGCATGAGTTCGGTCGAAGCATATGAATCGCTCGGCTTCGACACCAGGAAGACAGGAGTGGAGAAAGCATATCAGGCGGCGAAGCGTGTGCGGGAGAAGGCTGCCGCGAACAAGCTGTACACTATCGATCCTTCAAGTTACGATGGATCGATACCTCCAGAGCAGATGATGGAGATGGCAAACCTTACGCAGGATGAAATGCTTGCATACCTTAAGGCCAGGAACTACTATCTCGAGGAGCTTGTCGAGGCTCAAAAAAAAACACAATCAGTATTGGCGGACATACTTACATCCTCGAAAGCCAGGAAGTGACAGCAGACCGTTTTCTCATGGTAGATACGTTCATGAGCCATCAGGCGGAGAAAGGATTGGATTACCCGACAGGGAGATGCTGCAGGATATTCGGCGTATCCCGGTCGGGTTTTTATTCATGGAAGCGAAAGCGTGAGCAGCTGGAAGAGAAGAAGTCAGCTGAGGCGATCGAAGACCAGAAGCTTATGGAGATGTTCCGTGATGTCGTAAAGAAGCTCTGCTATGTACCTGGCAAGCGAACGTTCAGGACATTCCTCTGGCGTGACTACGGTATATCGATCTCAGTGAAAAAGTGCAGGCGTATCATGAGCATGATGCATCTTGTTGCCAACAGGCCAAAGAAAGATGCTTACAAGAACAGGGCAACTCATGACCATGAGACTACAGCTCCGGATGATCAGGTGAAGCAGGATTTCAAAGTGGCGCCAAGGCAGGTCATCCTTACTGATATCACATATCTCTACTATGGGCTTATGAGGGAGCTGTTCTACCTCTGTGTTTTCAAAGACGCATATACTACTGAGGTGCTCGGCGCCGCCGTAAGCAGGAATATGGGAGTTACGCTTGTCAAAGAGGCATATGACTGTATGATGCGTGAGCACGGGAGCGAGCTCCATGAGCCCGGCATTCTGATACACCATGATCAGGGATCGCAATATCTTTCGACCACTTTCAGGCATATACTGAGTGACGATGGGTTCATCCAGTCATGCTCGAGACGAGGTAACTCACAGGACAATGCTCCGATGGAGTCGTTCTTTGGCAGCATGAAATGCCATATCATGGATCTGATAGCGCTCTGCACTACGTATGAGTCAGCATCAAAGCTTGTGATGAAGTACATCCAGGATTACAACACGAAGCATTACAGATATGAGCTGGCCGGACTTACGCCGGCTGAGTATTACATATATGTCACTACAGGTATATATCCATGCGATGATTACTACGGCGTCAAGCCAAATGAGATGACGACGGTAGGAGAGCTTGTCAGAAAGCGCATGGAGTACGCTGCTGAAAAAGAGGCTAAAGAGCGCAAGCGCCGCGCAGAGAAAAGAGCGCATCGTGATGACGGTGAGATACACGGCACGGCTCTCGGCAGAGTGGCCGGTGACAGGCTGCAGGTCCTAAGGCTGATCAGCAAATACCGGGGGATACTAATTGAAGCCAATGCATGGATCGAGAAGAACCGGGAAGATATCCGGTATTCAGAGAAAGCACTTGATGACCTTAAAAAGACGCTCATTCATATAGAAGAGGCAGAGGAGTTCATGAAAACACTTACTGCCAGTGAACTTCAAGATCTTAAAAAGAAAGAGAACTGGGACAGATATCCCGAACTCAACTACAGGTATGAGATGGCAGGCCTTTTCGACAATGATCCGCTCAGAAGATTCCACGAAGAAAACGGTTGGATATTCGGGAGAAAGCAGCAATCGAATGCTGCCTGAACTACCATTCCGTGATCAGCTCTACATACCTTTTCGGAACCAGTTCTGTACTGCCAATTGACGGAGGTGACCTTTCCGTTCATTTGTTATCCCTTTGTTACCTTTCCGGATCCAGTGAGAAAAAGTGTTACCCTTTAGGGTGTTACATCACTTTGTCTGACGGATGTCCCTGTTTGTCTAAATCGTATCCGCTCTGTCTGTTGAAAGTCCGCTTCTGTCTGTTGAAAGTCCGCTTCTGTCTGCGTAGATTCCCTGCCTGTCCTATACAAGTCCACATGTGTTTAAAAAAAAGTCCAGACCTGTCTGGACCGAATTACTTATCTGTCTGAAATTTGTACTTGACAGACGAACCAATTTATTTTCAGATATCTGCGATATTTGCACCCTATGTATAATAGTGAAAAAATAGTGAAAAAATAGTGAAATTAATTATTGCCTCTGATATAATTATTATGAGGTGACAACGTATGATAAAAGTCCAGTTATCTAATGAGATACTGAAATATATAACAGAGATCGACCAGAACCGTTACACGGTATCATCAGTTAAGCTGCCGGAGTCTGTTGAGAGCAGACTTCGTAAGAATTCAAAGAAGAAGAGCTCCTATGCTTCTAATAAAATCGAGGGGAACCCTCTTTCAGAGCAGCAGGCTGACGAAGTTATAGAGAGTGATGAAAGGAAACATTTTCTCAGGCCGGAACAGGAGATCCGTAACTATTATCTGGCGCTTGACTATCTGGACAAGAAAGCAAAGCGAAAGGAAGTCTTTTCTAAACAGTTAATACTTGATGTTCAGAAGCTCGTTGAAAAGGGTGCATCAAAAGAAAAGATTGGATTGAGAGGTCCAATGCCTCCGGGCGTATTGTTTGCAGTATATGATTCTGAGACCGGCAATCCCGATTATATTCCTCCTGAATATAAGGAAATACCGGGTCTTCTTGATGAGCTAGTAGAATATGTGAATACAACAGACGATCATCCGCTGATAATCGCTGCTGTCGTACATTATCAGCTGGTGACCATACATCCTTTTGAAGATGGAAACGGAAGAACAGCCAGGCTGCTTTCAGGATATATTCTGGATGTCAATGGATACGGATTCAACGGGATCGGTTCGCTTGAAGAATACTATGCATACGACATAGATGAATACTATGATTCGATCCAGATGGGCCTTTCGCCGTTCTATTATAACGGCAGGAATGATCCTCCGCATCCGGAGATCTGGGTAAACTACTTTCTCCGTATGG
>CACYHM010000067.1 GCA_902774195.1 uncultured Eubacteriales bacterium | reverse complement strand
GATGGGTTCAACCACCTCTCCTACCGCATAGACATTGTAGTACTGGAAGTAGTCATACGTCCTTGCGATTATCCCTGTCGTAGTATTCTCTACCGGAAAAAACGCCTCATCCAGTACTCCGTCATTCACATCCTGAAGCATCTTTATGAAGTCACTGTATCCGACAGTCTCGTATCCTGTATCCCCGAGCTCATCTCTGTGCTCTTCTGACTCATAATACAGCCTGACAGCCGCATCGCTGAATGCTCCCCTGACTCCCTGAAATCCGATTTTACGTTTTCCTGTATCCATTCTCTGTTTAGTTATCCTTTTTTTGATCCATTTGGTGTAAATGATCCATAGCCCGCTACGGCCTCGTCGATGCTCATCGCTCCTGTACAGACGCCGTAAACCGCCTGCCTCAGCTGTATGACCGCATCATCTGTCAGTCCGATCACTTCAGGAGACAGGATCCTTGATTCTGGAACATCCCCGAATGCAGCATACACGCTGTTGAATGACAGGTCCTTTGTCGGTGACATGAGCCCCTTGTTCTGCGCCATCTTGTTCAGCTCCTGCGGTGTGATCAGGAAACGCATGAATTCGTTGGCCATGTCCAGATTCCCGCTGTCCCTGTTGACGGAGAACTGCAGGTTCGGCATGTCAAGGAAGCTCGCACCGTCATCCGACATAGGGATCGGAACAAAGGTGTATGTGAACGGGTCGGCAATAAATGCCTCGGAACGGCTCTCGCGTTTCTTCGTTCCGGACACGGTGTCTCCCGAGCAGGCCATCATCGGCACATCACCTTCAAAGAACCGAAGGATCACGGCATCATAGTTGTCTTCGATCCCCTCACATGCGGCAAGATCCACACAGCCGTCGTTCAGGAACTGCTCCATTTTCTCAAGTGTAGGCCGCATGTACTCTCCGGCCGAAGCATCAAGTGCATTGAGTTCTTTGACGGCGTCTGCATCATTCGCCACGGTCTCGCAGAAGTACGGATAAGCCGCCAGAGTGAAAATCGATGTCGTTTCCTCCTTTGAAAAACCCATCATCGGGTTTTCATATCCCTTTTCACGGAATGCTTTGCATACGTCCACCAGCTCCTTATAGGTCTTCGGAACGCTCAGGCCTTCTTTTTCGAAGAGATCGTTATTGACGAGCATACCATAGGTGTTGGCGAAAACCGGGACCATCGGGAGCGTGCCATCTTTCGTATTCAGAATGATATTGCTGCGAATGCAGTCAAGATCAAGCCCCAGCGCAGGATCGGCCAGATCCTCAGCGTGATCTATGCTGGACTTATATTGGTCGCGGCCGTACATCCATGAGTAATTGACGTAGATGTCCGGGGCATCGTTCCCGTCCAGGACCATGCCGATCATGTTGTTATAGTCATCCACCTTTGTGAACGCCAGCTCCACATTCGGATAGTATTCGTTAAAGCTGTCAAATTCAGCTTCAAGAGCCTCAAAGTTGTCGTAACCGCCGGCCACGGTGATATTGCATTCTGTTGAAGTATCCAGAGCAGGACTGAATCCTTCCTCCGTCGCCGCTTCCTTCTTCTCCGTGCCGCACGCAGCCAGCATCAGAACCATCAAAGCTGCCAGAAACAGGCTCAATATCTTTTTCATAATCACATTCCTCCTCCGTCTTTGATTCTTCGGATCTCCTTTATAACCAGTTTTATATCGATCGGCTTCGCAATATGTCCACTCATTCCCGCATCCAGGCATTCCGTGACGTTTTCAGAGAATGCGTCTGCCGTCATCGCAATGATTGGAATAGAGGATGCCCATGGGTCCTTCAGTTTCCGGATCGCTCTGGTCGCGTCAAGACCGTTCATCTCAGGCATCTGTATATCCATGAAGATCAGTTCATAACTGCCCTCCTCAGCTTCGCGCATCTTATCAACGCATGCTTTTCCGTTTTCCGCCCGGACAGTAGTGATCCCGTACCTGGTAAGAATGGCGGATATGATTTCCCAGTTGACATCATTATCTTCAGCTATGAGGATGCGCATCCCCTGAAGGTCGGAGTAATCATCCTCTGGCTCGGCAGAGCCTGACTCCTTCCCGATAATACTGCTGATCTTATTATATAGAGTCGATCTGAAGAGCGGCTTGCTGACAAATCCGTTCGCCCCTGCCTCTCTCGCCTTGTCTTCTATATCCGACCAGTCATATGCAGAGATCAGTAAGATCGGAATGTCTTTGTCTATTTCTGCGCGGATCCGCCTTATCGTCTCAAGGCCGTCGATATCAGGCATCTTCCAGTCAATTATGACAGCATCGTAGTCCTTCTCCGAAAGATGCCTTTGCCCGATCATTTCGAGGGCTTCCGCTCCGTTCTGCGCCTGCTCGGCTGACGCGCCGAGAGACTCAAGGATCTCAGCTGTCGTCTGAAGCATGACCTCATCGTCATCAACGATCAGAACGTCGATGGATCCAAGCTGCATATCCTCCCGCTGCCTGTCGGCTGCAGGAATATCCAGCACCACAGTGAAGGTCGTTCCCTTGCCCTGTTCACTCTGACATTCGATCGTTCCGTCAAGCAGTTCGACCATCTGCTTTGTAATTGCCAGGCCGAGGCCTGTTCCCTGGATGCTGTTGACACGGCTGTCTGTCTGGCGTGAGAAAGGCTGGTACATGGTTTCCATGTATTCCGGACTCATTCCAATGCCCGTATCCGCCACCACATAAGTCATCCTTACGCAGCCCGGCTTGTCGCTCTTTTCCTGATGCAAGGTCACACTGACACTGCCGCCCGGTTCTGTGTATTTGATTGCGTTGGACAGGATATTGATGTATATCTGATTCAGGCGCAGCTGGTCCGTATGCAGATATTCCTTTTCCATCTCATTGATGTTGAAGCTGAATTCAATATTCTTTTCCTTGATCATCGGCTGTGATACCGTTACAAGGTTCTCGACCGTTTCCACAATTGAGAACGTCAGAGGACTCAGCTTCAGTTTGCCGCTTTCCACCTTTGATATATCCAGAATGTCATTGATCAGTGTCAGTAGATGATTGCTGGCAATACTGATCTTCCGGAGGCTCTCCTTTGTCGACTCAACATCACCGATATTCTTTTCAGCGATAGTTGTAAGACCTATTATGGCATTCATCGGAGTTCGAATGTCGTGGGACATGGTCGATAGGAAGTTTGTCTTCGCCTTGTTTGCGGACTCAGCTTCTCTGGCCGCGATCTGAAGGCGTTTGTTGAAATATAGGATATAGAGCAGGTCACAGAAAAACAGGATCAGCAGACCTGCAGAAACGACTCCTATCAGCAGCCAGTTTGCGGTATCTACATCGAGGTCCTTCGCCGGAACCAGTCCAAGCAGCGTCCAGCCTGCAGTAGCCGAGAAAGGGGTAAACGCAAGTATGCACTCCTGCTTGTGAGAGTTGTTCATCGAAACGGTACCTGTAGATGAGGTGATCTTGTTGAACAATGCATCCGACGATTCCGGATCCGTCGGGTTATAGGATTTGTAGAACTCAAAAAAGCTGGAGTTCTTAAAGCTGTCTCCCTTAAGGATATAGTCACCGTTGGAGTCGATCATGGACAGTTCAGCGTCCGTCAGTTCTGACTGCGGAAAAATCCATTTCTGTTCCAGCGCCGATATAGGTATGACACGCAGAAGGACTGCAGTCTCGGGTGTTTCGCTTCCCGGTTCATGCAGTGTGACCAGGTTGCAGAAAGCCAGCGACTGTTCGCCGTTCATCGGATTAGTGTAAGCACGGGTCACGTTGATCGACTTGCCTATCTCATCTATCCAGTC
This sequence comes from uncultured Eubacteriales bacterium, assembly GCA_902774195.1. Next base: position 2,123 of record CACYHM010000067.1, on the reverse strand, counting down.
TGCATTCTTCAGAAGGCCTACCCGTTCATATGAAACAGCATAGTCATCGTCCGTTCCCTGTTTAGGTCGCGTTGAAAGACCCGTAAGCGTGTCAAGTGAGATCAGGTGCACCGAGGTGTTATCGAGCACATGCGAGGAGCGGATATATTCGGCCGCCTCTTCCATGGTCATGGCCCTGTTGTTGATATAGCGGGCCCAGATATCGCAGATCCTCTGCTCACCTTCCATATAATTCTCTGTCACCTGCTCCATGGTGACAGTTGTATCTTCAAAGTGTTCTATCTGTCTCCGGTATGAAGCCTTGCTTTCAGATCTGGTGTAAATAACTACAAAGATCAATATGGCAGCCATGATTATCACGTTGATGATGATAATGAAAGTCTTTCTCATGCTTTGATCTCCCGCAAACGGCAGTTCCTGATTGCCGCCATTATATTCCAATTAAGGTCAGTCTTTCCCAAGGAAGATCTCCAGCTGCTTCATGGCCATGGTCGCATAGGCACCCATAGGCAGGAAGAAGGATACTGTAAGCACGGATCTTCCCGGGTAGTATTCATCTTCCTCACAGCTGAGGAAATTGATATTTGAAGTCACTATCAGCTTGCGGGGGACCTCCTGTTCGAGTGTTTTCACGCGGAATCTGCCCATCCGCTTTTCGGGAAACTCCTCTGCCATAAGGGCGGACATGGTATTTTTTGTTTTTGGCATACGGAAGATGATGCCCTCATCTTCTACAGGTACGACTTCTCCGCATTCCTCGAGAATGTTACCGAGTCGTTCATTGAAATCCATAGAATACAAAGCAGAATCATAGAATCCTCTGATTCGGGGATCGATCTGATCAAAGAAGGCTTTATGATCCCCGTTGAACGGTAGCTTCGCTTCCTTTGTGCCGCCCTGAACAAGATATTCGTATGCGGCTTTGTAGTCTTTATTGTACAGCGCCTCTCCCAGAAGATGAGTGACTTTTTTATATCCGGGCACGCCGAATCGCTGTTTATCAAAGTAATTCGGAAATGACAGGGTATAGATCTGACATTCAAGCCAGGACTGCGCCAGTGCATTATCCATATTCCTCAGCCTGAGGCGGAATGCATTTCCTTCCAGCCGGGCTGCCTTTAAGGGTTCTGCTGCGTATCCCAGAAAAGACAGGTGGATAAAGGTCTTCTCTGTGCGTGTTTCACGGTTGAACGCTTCCAGGCGGTCTGTCATATCCTGATACCGGATCGGAACGCTGATCTTCTGGCTGGTGACGCCGTCGCTGTCTTTCAGACCTGCCGATTCACAGTCCGTTATGCCGAACCACTCTTCGATCAGCTGGATCGCATCAAAGGTGGAATAGCCCTTTTTATCCAGCTGAAACAACAGGTTTTCCCGTCCCTCCGGTTCCGGTGAATAATCCGCAACAAGCACTTCCTGGACAATGAAGTCCTCAGGTATGTGCTTAATGACCATGTCTGCCATCTTCTTCCCCTTCCATGATATCTACAGTATCGAACTTATTATATATGTTATATGCCAAGAAAAACACCCTGCCGGAGCAGAGTGCAGATCGCTTACCCTATTTTCTGCCAGCTGAGCTTCCAGATCATGAAGCGGTCATAGCCGTCGTCCTCTTCAAATACTTTCTCGAAGGCCGGCTCGTCGGCAGAAGCCTCGTCATCCTCAGGGTCCGATACTTCGCTCTTCTTTATTGTATCACCTGAGATATAGAGCCTCCACAGCATTTCTTTCTGCCTCTTCTCGAAGAACTCCTGCACCTCCGTATCGGTCGAGCTCATATCACCGCTCCCGTCCGGCATCGACGTATACACAGTTTTGACCGGCACCGTGTTCTCCCCGTCATAGTCCCAGTTCCCGTAGTACTCGAAGACCCCCAGCTGTTCGGTCATGGTCTCATCCATCACGAGATAGACCTCCCTCGGGTCGCTCGGATGCAGTAAAGCCTCCAGCTCTGCAGCCTCACTGCCGCCGAAGCCGTACTCATCCGTCAGCACTCTGATCGAGTCATCCTTATCCATCACCACTACTTTATACAACGCATCAAAGCCTTCTGCTTTCCCGAGCTTGCCGGTAAGCATATCGACCGGCTTGTCGCCCGACGTCGAGATCATCTTTATCAG
>CACYHM010000066.1 GCA_902774195.1 uncultured Eubacteriales bacterium | reverse complement strand
CGTCGAAGAAGTTGAGGAATGGAACTCTGCCTTCGATAGCTGCAAGGTGAGCTACAGGGGCGAGATCCATGACTTCCTGAACATTGCCCTCAGCGAGCATCGCAAAGCCTGTCTGACGGCATGCGTACACGTCGGAGTGATCTCCGAAGATGTTCAGCGCGTGAGTCGAAACCGTACGTGCCGATACATGGAATACTGCCGGCAGAAGCTCTCCTGCGATCTTGTACATGTTCGGGATCATCAGGAGGAGTCCCTGGGAAGCAGTGTATGTGGTCGTCAGAGCGCCTGCTCCGAGGGAACCGTGTACTGCGCCTGCAGCGCCTGCTTCAGACTCCATCTCGACTACCTGTACTGTAGATCCGAAGATGTTCTTACGTCCGGCAGCAGCCCACTGGTCTACATAGTCAGCCATCGGCGAAGACGGAGTGATCGGATAGATTCCCGAAACCTCTGTGAACGCGTAGGAGACATGTGCAGCAGCGTTGTTGCCGTCCATGGTCTTGAATTGTCTTTTCATTCTTTCATCTCCCTTTAAAAAGATTTTGAATTAAGTGATAAGTAAAAAAGTACTTTTTTGAAATAATATATGGTGAAATAATTATTTCCGTTATTATGCGCCGCCCTTGCGGCGAAGAGATTTTTCGTCAGGCGAGGCGCACGAGCAAATCGTGAACGCGCGTACACAGAAGTACGTAAGTGAGCGATTTACGAGCGCAACGACGCATGACGGAAAATATCGAGCCGTACTACAGAGCTTCGACGATAGCCTTGGTATCGCGCGCTATCATCAGCTCTTCCTGTGTAGGAATGATGAACACTCTGACTTTGGAGTCCTTGCCGGTGATCTCGACTTCTTCGCCTCTGCAGTTGTTCTTCTCTTTGTCGATGGTCACGCCCATGAACCCGAGATAATCGGTGACCTTTTCTCTCAGCTCGATGTCGTTCTCGCCGATGCCGGCTGTGAATACCATCGCGTCGACGTGTCCGAGCTCGGCAGCGTATGCGCCGATGAATCTCCTGACGGATCTGAGCAGCATCTCTCTGGCGATGTGGGCCTTCTTGTTGCCCTTTGCCTCTGCTTCACAGATATCTCTGCAGTCGCCGGATATCTCGGAAACTGCCAGGAGTCCGGACTTCTTTGTCATCATGTCCGTGATCTCTTTTACAGGCATGCCTGTCTGCTCATAGATGAAGCTTACGACCGTCGGGTCGATCGAACCGCAGCGCGTACCCATCACGAGACCTTCGAGCGGCGTCAGACCCATCGATGTGTCGTAGCACTTGCCGCCTTTTACGGCGCTTATGGACGAACCGTTGCCGAGGTGGCATGTGATGATGTTGAGCTTCTCAGGGTCGCCGCCCATGAGCTCGGCGCACCTTTCAGCCACGTATCTGTGGCTCGTGCCGTGAGCTCCGTACCTCTGTACGTGATACTTCTCGGCGTATTCCCACGGGATGGCATAGTATTTGCACTCATCCGCCATGGTCCTGTGGAACGTCGTATCGAACACAACTACTCCAGGAGTGTTCGGGAGAACCTTCTTGCAGGCTCTGATACCTACGAGTGCAGGCGGGTTGTGGAGAGGTCCGAGAGTGCAGAGCTCTTCGATGCCGGCCTCGACCTCGTCTGTGATGAGTTCGGACTTGTCGAAGATGTAACCGCCCTGTACGATCCTGTGGCCTACAGCGCCGATCTCGTCCATGCCGGAGATAACTCCGTGCTCCTTATCTGTAAGAGCGTCGATTACGAGCTGCATCGCAACTCCGTGATCCGGAAGCGCGATATCCTTGTCGAATACAGTACCCTTGTCGGTCTTGTAGTTCATGTGACCGTCCAGACCGATCCTCTCGCAAAGTCCCTTTGCGAGCACGGACTCATTGTCCATGTCGATCAGCTGATATTTAAGGGAAGAACTTCCTGTGTTGACTACCAGAATGATCATGTCTTGATTTCCTTTCAAATATTTTTTTGCTGTCAGTTTTGATGTTCGGCACAGCCGAAAAAAGCCGTATATAGTATACCACAACGATACTGATAAATCTTGGCTGTTCTGTGTACTTTTTTGCGTAAACCGGGCAGCAAAAAGGGGACCCCTGAGGAATATCCTTCCGGTCCCCTTCTGCACCTACTTATCCGCTTCTTCTTCGAGTCTCCTCCGCTCGGCCTCGGCCTTAGCGAGTTCCCTTCTGAAGATGTTTGCGCTGTATCGCTTGGTGTCGAATTTGCCCTCGCCGTTAGGGCCCCAAGCAGGGGTCTCGATGTCGGTACCGGCGACAGGAAGCGAGATCCTGAACTCGGTGCCTTTGCCCGGCTCGGTGTCCACGTAGATCCTGCCTCCGTGCGTCTCGACTATCTGCGCAACTATAGCCAGACCGAGCCCTGTGCCCTTGCCCGACTCCTTGGTGGTATAGAACGGATCGAATATCTTGGTCACGGTCTCGGCGTCCATGCCGCAGCCGGTGTCTTTGAACCTCATCAGGATCTCATCGCCGGCCCTTCTGGTCGAGACCATGATGGTTCCGCCTTTTTCCCTCATGGCATCGTAGGCGTTGAGCACTATGTTCATAACGAGCTGGGATATCTGGGTGCGGTCCGCTCTGATCATGGTCCCTTCAGCTCCGAAGCGCGCCTTGACCTCGACGTTTTTAGGCTTTGCCGGCAGAGTGACCTTGAGCGCGCTCTGTATCGTCTCGTCTATGTCCACATCGCTGTATTTCTCTTCGCTGCCCTTCTTGCTCAGTTCGGAGAGTCTGGTGACTATATCCTTTGCCTTGACCGAGGCGTTGTAGACTTCGAGAAGGTTCTCCTGAAGGTCTGTCGCGTCGGGCGGAAGCATCTCCATCGTCATTATACTGTAGCCCATTATCGGGGTAAGCAGGTTGTTGAAGTCGTGAGCGATACTGGCCGTCATCGTCCCTATGGTCTCAAGCCTCTGATGATGCGTCAGCGCCTGCATCTTCCGGTTGATCTCCTCGAGCGCCTCGTTCTTCTTCTTGAGCACGTTCACCTCTTCCGAGCTGCTCGCATTGGCGCGGCTCATGAAGAGAAGCAGGAAGAGCAGTCCCAGCACTCCTATGATGGCAAGTCCGCCGCAGATGAGTATCGCCTAGGCCGCTTCTCTCGACGGGGCTATGGCTTCCTCGAAGTTGATCATGACTCCCATCGCGAACTCGCCGTTGACCGTGCTTCCGCTCGGCTGGGCGACCATCCTCGCAGTATAGGTATTCCCCTCTGCATCCTTAAGATCCATCGAAACGCCTCCGGACGCGCCTGACTGCTGGCATCTGAGCAGATAGTCTCTGCATGCCGCCGTGGTCCCGTCCGCCTCCTCGGAGGTCGTCTTGACGATGACGTTTTCATCGCCGGCCGTGAGCATCACGTTGGTAGTGCTGTCGATCAGCATGACCTGCTTTTCCGGATTGATGCCTACAGCCGTCATGTACAGCTGAGACAGATCGATCAGCGACCCGTAGCTGATGCCTCCGGCCCCGTCAGTCTCGTATGCGAGATAGTACCTGCCGTCCGCATCGCGGCACAGCCTCATCCCGTTGGCATCCCTTGCCGTTATGAAATCATAGTCCGTTTTTCCGGTAGCAGAGAGCACTATGCCGCTGCCGTTCATCACGACCATGTCCGCATAGACCGGGTTGTTCCTCAGAGTATTGTTGCTTATGAAGTCCTGAAGATCGGAAACGTCATCTTCATTTTCCCAGACGCGAAGAGCCTCCTGCAGCAGCTGGCGGCTCAGGAATATCTCCGCCTCTCGCTCAAAGGCTTTTATGGAATTCTCGATGTTGATATCGTCGGAGCGCATCAGGCTGTAGATCTGGCCGTCCTTTTCGGTCAGCGTGCTTTCATCGAAGCGGGCGAAAGCGCGCCAGACGCCGAATATGCCGACCGCTATGAGCGCCACCGCAACGACGATAGCCGTGATATAAACTTTCCTGTTGCTGAAGATCCTGTCCTTCAATCCTCACACCTCCGATGGATATTCCGCTGAATATTCTACCATATAAGAACGACAAAAACCTACATATTGTGTTTTAAGTGTGATAATATATGTATGTATTGGGTCGCGAGACCATCCGGCATACAGCGAGGAGGAAAAAATGGCAGACAAAGTCCTGGTAGTGGATGACGACAAAGCGATACTGACTATGCTCCACAAGGCTCTCAAGAACAACGGGATCGAGAACGATCTGGCCATCAGCGGAGAAGCGGCGCTCGAGCTGCTCGAGGTCAACAAATACGATCTGATCCTGCTGGACATCAACATGAGAGGCATCAACGGCTTTGAGGTCATACAGCGCATAAGGTCAAAGGGCCTCACGACTCCGGTCATGGTCGTAAGCGGCCGCAAAGAGGATCAGGATGCTCTGTACGGACTTGAGATAGGCGCCGACGACTATATCACCAAGCCTTTCAATCCGGTCACTCTGGTGGCGAAGGCCAAGGCCCTCATCAGGAGGAGCCGCGAGACCTCTCCGCAGAGCAGAAGCAACATCATCGAGGCCGGCCCGTTCACATACAACACCTCGACGCTGAGATTCTACAAGAACGACGTCGAGATACCTCTGTCGGCCAAAGAGAACTCGATGATCAAGCTCTTCATCGACAACGTGGATCACATCTTCTCAAAAGACATGATCTACAGCGTCATCTGGGGCGAGACCATCATCGATGAGAACGCCATCATGGTGTATGTCAACAGGCTCCGCCAGAAGATAGAAGACGATCCGTCGAACCCTAAATACCTTATCACGGTCCGCGGCCTCGGATACCGCTTCACCGTCCAGTAAGCCGGGGCCGCCGGTATATGAAACAAATAAAAGATGCACGGGACACCGATCCCATGCATCCGTTTTTTATATCCTATTCTCCGCTGTCTCCGGAGCCGCCTCCGTTCTCAGCCTCCTCTTTGGCTTTCTTCTCGGCATCCTTGACGTATTTCTTAGCTTCGCGGTACGTCATCTTCACGTAGTTGATCCTCTTTTCGCCCTGCTTGGCCAGGATCTTCGCCTCTCCGCCGAAGCCTCTTGTCTCAGGCTTGAAAGCTGTAAGGTAATACGCGCCTATGTCCTTGAGGTTCTTTTCGCCCTCCTTGCCCTTGTACTTGCTTACGGCATCCTTAGGAGCGTTGTCCGCGATTTTTATCACTATCTTTATAGTGTTTCCCTCGGCCTTGACCGCCGCGGTCGTATACTCATCGATCGCAAAGCGGCTGTACAGTTCGGCCATGCCGTTGTCTTCCATGTACTTCTCGATCGACTCAGCCTTCTGGAAGTAATTGTACCCCCAGATGAATGCGAACATGCCGATCAGGACTCCGAAGATCAGAAGAGCGATAAGGCCGTTATTCGGTCTTCTCTTTTTCTCTTCGACCATGTTGGCCTCTTTGCGGGCTGCCTTGGCTTCCCTGCGCTCGGCCTTTTTCTTTCTGTTGTTTTCTGTCGAAGTGCGAAGTTCCTTATCTTCGGTTGTTTCCGGCTTTGCCTCTTCAGGGACTTCCTTTCCGGTCTCTTCAGCAGGTTCTATTTTTGCGTTATCCTTTACTTCTTCAGCTTGGTTTCTGGTTTTTTTCTCTGCCATTTCCGGCCTCTTTCTCCTGGTTTTTCCGATTTCTAACTCGCTTATTCTAACTCACATCCGCACTCGAGGCAATAAGGAGTTCCCTTCGGATTCAGCATGCCGCAGTCCGGGCATTCCGTCATGTCCGACTCATCGACCGCCTCAGTGACCCTTAGCCTGACTCCCTCGTCGAGCTTTCCGGCTATCGACCATGCGTAGCTGTTTATCTTCAGATCCCGGCGGTAAATCTTCATTCCCGCGGCGTTTCCGAGTCTCGGGCACTCGCTTTCGAAGTCCTCTTCGTCCTTCCAGAATACTCCTATAACATCGTGTACGCCCTGCC
>CACYHM010000065.1 GCA_902774195.1 uncultured Eubacteriales bacterium | reverse complement strand
TCTGCTCGGCGGACAGGGAGACATCCAGCTCGGCATCATCCAGGCCAAGCTCAAGGACAGATACGGCGTCAGCGTAAACGTCGTTCCTCAGAAGATCGCTTACAGAGAGACGATCAAGGGCAACTCCGATGTACAGGGCAAGCACAAGAAGCAGTCCGGCGGAGCAGGCCAGTACGGTGACGTTCACATCAGATTCTCGCCTTCGCAGGAGGAAGGCCTCGAGTTCAGCGAAGAGCTCTTCGGCGGATCGGTTCCTAAGAACTACGTTCCGGCTGTCGAGAAGGGACTCCTCGAGTGCATGGACAAGGGACCTCTTGCCGGATGCAAGGTGCAGAACATCAAGGCCGTTCTCTATGACGGTTCGTATCACGAAGTAGACTCCAACGAAGTTTCGTTCAAGATCGCTGCTTCGCTGGCATTCAAGAAGGGTATCGTTGAGGCCAAGCCTTGCCTGCTCGAGCCTATCATGAAGCTCGACATCACAGTCCCTGAGGCTTATGTAGGAGCTGTCATGGGCGACCTCCCTAACAGAAGAGGCATCGTGCTCGGAATGGATCCTATCCACGGCGGACAGGTCCTCCACGCCGAGGCTCCTCAGGCTGAGCTCTTCGACTACGCCATCGCTCTGAGATCGATGACACAGGCGAGAGGAAGCTTCACGGTAGAGTTCGCGAGATACGCCGAACTGCCGAGCAACCTTGCGGATAAGGTAATTGCGGCTTATAAGGCTTCGCAGGAAGAAAAGTAGCGGCGTTGCCGTAAGGTACGAAGCCTTGATCTCCGTCGGCGAAGCTCCTTCGATAGAAGGCTTCGCAGGAAGAAAAGTAACAAATCATATGACTGTCAGAGCCTGCTCCCGGTCCGGGGGCGGGCTCTTTGGTTGCTTGATAATTTGTTAAGATTGCCCGATCCTGTCGAAATGAATAGCGACAAAACGTATAATTACTGTGACGGATCATGGAGTTCTCACGGGGTGAGGGAGGTAATAACTATGAAAAAGAAATTAGCGGTCCTGACAGGACTGATGATGGTGCTTTGCTTTACTTTCGCCGCATGCGGAGGGAGCAAGGCCGACTATTCGGACAGCAAGTATCTGGGCGAATGGAAGGCGACCTCGATGTCGGTCGGAGACACTTCGGGCGGGATCGAAGGCGCTGTCTGGATCCTGACGCTGAACGAAGACGGCACCGGCACATTCGTCTCGACTGAGGCTGACGGAAAAGAAGACGTATCAAAGATCAAATGGCAGCCGGCAGATGACGGCTTCAAAACTAGCGGCGACATGAAGCTGAAATTCACCGATGACGGTGACGGAATAAAGGCGAGTGTCATGGGTGTCGAGCTGCACTTCTCAAGACCCGGAGAGGAAGGCCCGGACGACGGGGCTCCGGATATCGGAACGCAGTACGGCTACATGGGACAGGATCCTGTGGAGTGCGCTGTATGGAAGTATCTCTGCGAAGATATCTCCGTGATGTATGACAAGCCTGCGGATTCGATCACGGTGCCTGTGGTACAGATCATAAAGACCGAAGAGGGGGATGACGGAGACGCTCGTGTATACGGAGACTTCTGGGTATACAACTACGCGATCAACGGGGATACCCTCGAATTCAAGTCGGGCGGAGCACACCCTGGAATGATGCGCGTCGCCAAAGACGGCGATGAGTATAAGGTGGTCGAATTCACGCCTGTCGAGGACGGCAGCAATTTCGAATCCTCGGCAAAGGAGATCTTCGGTGACGACAGCGACAAGTTCATGCAGATCACCGCGGACAGCGACGCGCGCGAAAAACTGAGAGCCCAGGGCCTTGCGGATTACGTGAAGACCAACGGACTTGCAGTCACGAAGTATCAGGACTACGATCAGGATCCTGTAGATCTCGATCTTTAGCAGTGATACCGGCACGGATCGATAATCAACGACTAAAGCATGAAGAGGCGGGAAGGACCGCCTCTTTTGATGCGCCGGAACGGTAAAACATTCAGGCCTTTATGATATACTTGCAGTGAAGAATACAGAAAGGACAACAGACAAGAGAAGCTGATGGAAACGAACATAAGCAAAAAGATAGCGGCCGAGCTGGGGATCAAGGCGTGGCAGGCCGAGGCTGCAGAGCAGCTGATAGACGAAGGGAATACGGTGCCTTTCATCGCCCGTTACCGCAAGGAGGCGACGGGCGCGATGGATGACGAGATGCTCAGGGCTTTCGATGAGAGGCTCAGATATCTCAGGAACCTTGAAGAAAGAAGAGAGACCATTCTTGCATCCATAGAGGAGCAGGGCAAGCTCGATGAAGAGCTGAGAGAAAAGATAACCGCGGCAGAGACAGCGGCAGCTCTGGAGGACCTGTACAGACCGTACAGACCGAAGAGAAAGACCCGCGCGGACATCGCGAGAGAGAAAGGTCTGCAGGGACTGGCGGACTTCCTGCTCTCGGGCGGGGCGGGAGACCCGCTCAAAGAGGCGGAGAAATACCTTTCCGAAGAAAAGGAAGTGACTGACGTCAAGTCCGCGATGCAGCTGGCTCAGGACATAATCGCGGGAGATATATCGGATAACGCGGACTTCAGGGGCTGGATCAGAAACAGGACCGCAAAGGCGGGCGATATAGTCTGCTCGCCGGGATCAAAAGGCAAAGAAGCCATCGATGCCGGAGAGCGCACGGTATACGAGAATTACTACGATTACCGCGAAGCAGCGGGCAGGATACCCGGCCACAGGGTGCTCGCCATCAACCGGGGAGAAAAAGAGAAGGTCCTTTCCGTTTCGCTGGACGCACCGGCGGAAGACATACTGTCGTACCTTGAGAGAAAGACCATGCGCAAGATCACTGACAGCTGTGCGCCTTATGTGACTGAAGCCATAGAAGACAGCTACAAGAGACTCATCGCCCCTTCTATAGAGACGGATATACGCGGCAGCCTCACAGAGGCGGCCGAAGAGGGCGCCATGAAGGTCTTCGCGTCCAATCTGGAGCAGCTTCTGATGCAGCCTCCTCTCAGAGGGATGACCGTTCTGGGATGGGACCCGGCCTTCCGTACGGGCTGCAAGCTGGCGGTCTGTGATCCGACCGGCAAGATTCTCGATACCGCCGTGATCTATCCGACGCCGCCCCAGAACAAGGTGGGAGAGGCTGTGAAGGTGCTGACTTCTCTGTGCGATAGATACGGAGTGGACGTGATCTCGGTCGGAAACGGAACGGCTTCGCGCGAATCGGAGAAGATCATCGCCGATTTCATACGCGGATACGATTCCGGAAGACGAGGGAAGAGCCTGAGCTACGTCATAGTCAATGAGGCGGGAGCCTCGGTATACTCAGCCAGCAAACTGGCGACCGAAGAGTATCCGGATCTCGACGTGGGAGAAAGGAGCTCGGCGTCCATCGCGCGAAGGCTCCAGGATCCGCTGTCTGAACTCGTAAAGATAGATCCTAAGGCGATAGGCGTGGGCCAGTACCAGCACGACATGAACCAGAAGCGCCTCGGCGAGGTGCTCGATGCGGTAGTAGAGGACTGCGTGAACAGGGTAGGGGTCGATGTGAACACTGCATCGGCTTCGCTTCTCGGCTATGTATCGGGCATCAGCAGACAGCTCGCTTCCAATATTGTGGCGTACAGGGAAGAAAACGGCAGCTTCGCAAGCAGGAAGCAGCTTCTGAAAGTGCCTAAACTCGGGCCTAAGGCCTTCGAGCAGTGCGCGGGATTCCTGAGGATAACGGGCGGCAGCGAGCCCCTCGATGCGACGGCCGTGCATCCCGAAAGCTATGATGCGGCGAAAAAGATACTTGCAGCAGCCGGATATAAGACATCGGATATCACGGGAAGCGGCATACAGATAAAAGGACTGAAGCCGGGTTTTGCCGATGAACTCGGGATAGGAAAGTATACCTTCGATGACATATGCTCCGAACTCGCGAAACCGGGAAGGGATCCGAGAGACGAAGTGCCTGCTCCTGTGCTGAGGAGCGATGTGATGGAGATGTCGGACCTGAAGCCTGACATGGAGCTTACAGGTACAGTAAGAAACATCGTGGACTTCGGCGCATTCGTGGACATAGGAGTCCATCAGGACGGCCTTGTTCACATCTCGCAGCTTTCGGACAGATTCGTGAAGCATCCGCTCGATGTGGTAAAGGTAGGGGATGTCGTGAAAGTGCGCGTGATCTCGGTAGACGAGAAGCGCGGCAAGATAGCACTGAGCATGAAGCAGAAGTAACTACTGCAGGTATGCGCGTATGGCATCGTTGATATTCGAGGCTCCGAAGACTCTGATCTTCGGGGTCTCTTTTATCTGGCGGGCGTTGTTTTCCGGAAGGATCACTGCCTCGTAGCCGAGACGCACAGCCTCCTGGATGATCTTGTCAGCGTTAGGGATGGAGCGGAGATTGCCGGTCAGACCGACCTCGCCGGCGGCGACGATGCGCCTGGAGGACGAGCGGCCTTTGAAAGAGCTGTATATTGCAAGAGCGGCCGCAAGATCGGTCGATGTGCTGTTCGTGTTCATGCCTCCGACTACATTCACATAAACGTCGTGATCGAGCAGGTTGAGGCCTGCCTTTTTTTCGAGCACGGCGAGTATCATGCTCAGACGGTTCGAACTGATGCCTATCGCGGTCCTTCTGGCAAAGCCGACGTTTGCGCGTGCGGCGAGAGCCTGTATCTCGAAGAATACCGGCCGGCTGCCCTCGTATACCGCCGAGATCACCGAACCCTCTTCGCAGGCGCTGTTTTCTATGAGGCTTCCCGACAGATCAGGGACTTCGGTCATGCCGTCTGCGGTCATGCGGAAGGCGCCGATCTCATCGGTCGTGCCGAAGCGGTTCTTGAACGAGCGCAGTATACGAAGATCCCTGTCGCGCTCGCCGCTGAAACTGAGCACCGTGTCCACCATGTGTTCGATGGTCTTCGGCCCGGCGAGCTCGCCTGACTTGGTCACATGGGCGACTATGAATACAGGAGCGTTGTTCTGTTTGGCCCAGCGTATGAGCTGGCCCGAGCACTCCCTTATCTGCGTAAGGGAGCCTGCGACCGAATCGGCCGAGGCGGAGTACATCGTCTGTATGGAATCGATTATCAGAAAGCAAGGCTTCATGCTGTCGCACGCCGCCATGATGTTTTCGATATTGGTCTCCGGATAGATGTAGAGCTTGTCGCTGATGTTCCCGAGCACGCGGTCGGCTCTCAGCCTGACCTGCTCTTCGGATTCCTCGCCGCTCACATAAAGCACTGTCCCGTAGCTGTCGGCGATGCGGCCTGCAGCCTGCGCTATGATCGTGGACTTTCCTATGCCCGGCTCGCCGGAGATAAGGGTGAGGGAACCCGGAACGATGCCTCCTCCCAGTACCCGGTCCAGTTCGGATATGCCTGAGCTCATCCTGGTGTAGTCGTGCGTGCCGACTTCGCGGAGCTTTACGGGACGCCCTTCTGTGCCGGTGCGCCTTCTGGTGTCGTCCTTCGCTTCTTCCGGAGGGGCGACCTTATGCTCGACAATGGTGTTCCACGAACCGCAGTAAGAGCACTGCCCCTGCCAGGCAGTGTACTCGTTGCCGCATTCCGTGCACATGAACACCGTTTTTGTCTTCTTAGCCATTCGCTGATTTGTCCTTCTTATCTTTCTTGTCTTTCTTTTCGACAGGTTTTCTGACCGTTTCCATCTCGAACCAGAAATCAGAGCCTTTGCCTTCCTCGCTCTCGACGCCGTACCTGGCATTATGCAGATTGAGTATCCCTTTTACTATTGCGAGACCGAGACCGGTGCCCTCGATATCTCTTTCGTGGTTGGCCGAGGTCCTGTATGGCTTATCTCGTCGGACGGGATGCCCACGCCGTGGTCTATGCAGTGGAAGGCGACCTTGCGGCTGCCCTTGCTGAGTTTTATGTCTACATATTTATTGTCGCCGGAATACTTCACGGCGTTCGAAACGAAGTTTGTCATCACCTGCATGATCCTGCTGCGGTCGCCTACAACGTAAGAAGGCTTGCACGGATGGAAGTGGATGTCAAAGCCCTGCGACGAACTGAGCACCAGGAAACTCTCGTATACATCCTTTGCCGCCGCGACCAGGTCGAAAGTCTCCATGTGCATCTCGACATTGTTGGACTGCAGGTTGGATACCGAGAGCATGTCGCTCACCATGCGGTTCAGACGCTCGGTCTCGGAGATTATGACCCCGAGGTCGGCGTTGCGCTTCTCGGGGTTGTCGCCCGTGATGTCTATGATCTTTTCGGCATACGAGCGTATCATCGTGAGAGGCGTCTTGAGATCGTGCGAAACATTCGCGATGATCTCGCGCTGGTAGAAGTCGGTCTTTTCCATTTCATACGAGGCCTTGTTGAGGGCCTTCGCGAGCTCTTTTGTCTCTGTGAACGAAGCGCCGTCGAATCTGACATTGTAATTGCCGTTGGAAAGCTCCTTCGCCGACACAGTGAGGTTCTCGATAGGAGATGAGAGCCTGTTGGCGAGGAAGTACGCCAGGAACACGGAGACAGACAGCACGATGAACGAGATGTAGATAAGCATGTTGCGCAGGATGCGTACTGTGACCTGGTCAGGGTACAGCGGTGCGATTATGTACAGCGTGCTGACAGCGCCGGATGAACTGATGTGGGCGGCGTAGATCAGCCGCGAATTGCCGCTCGAACCCTCGCGTACAGTTTCCGTTACGTTGTCCAGGGATGAGTTCTCGAGCCTTCCTCTGATGCGGGATATGTCGCTGCCGAACGCGCCGGTATCCTTTACCGTGCTTGTGCCGTCATAGATGAGGCTGCCGTCCGGAGTGTCTATCCTTATGTAGATGCCGTTGGTCCCGGCGGTCTGAACGGCATAAGAGTCGAAATCCTCATGCGGAGCCTGTCTGAACTGGACCTCGAGGGCATCCGCGGTACGGATGACCTCCTGCGACCTCGCTCTTTCGTAATATCTGCCTATAAAGAAATTGGACAGGCCCCACAGGATGATGACCAGAAACAATGCGAACAGGACGAACGACATAAGAGTCGTCGTCTTGATGCTGTTTGTATCCACTCTGGTCTTTTCGCCTGTATGGTCTGCCATTACATGCCTCTGAGAATACTATTCGTCGTATTCGAACTTGTATCCGACCCCTCTTAAAGTGACGATGAACTTCCTGTACGGCCCGAGACAGTTCCTGAGATTCTTCACATGGGTGTCGATGGTCCTGTCGTCGCCGAAGAAATCATAGCCCCAGATGTCCTCGAGGAGCTTTTCTCTCGAGAGCGCGATGTTCTTGTGCTGTATCATGTAGAAGAGGAGGTCGTACTCCTTCGGGGTCAGCTCGACGCGCTTGCCGTCGACAGTGATCGTGCGGGCCGCCATGTTGACCTCGAGTCCGTCGAACTTCTGGATAACAGAGCTGTTCTTCTCGGACGCGTCCACACGGTTGAGGACCGCGTTCACCCGCGCCATGAGCTCCTTCGGGCTGAATGGCTTGACGACATAATCGTCGATGCCGAGTTCGAATCCAAAGAGCTTGTCGTACTCCTCGCCTCTGGCTGAGAGCATTATGACAGGGATGTTCTTGATCTTCTGTATCTCTTTGACTGCGCTGAACCCGTCGAGTTTAGGCATCATGATATCCATGATGATCAGGTCGTAGTCGTTGAGCTTCACGAGACCGATGGCGCTCATGCCGTCGGCAGCCTCTTCTGCGGCGTATCCGCTGAATTCCGCGTATTCCTTTATGACCTCGCGGATCTTGTCTTCGTCGTCTACTATGAGTATCTTTTTCATTTTAATTCTCCGAT
>CACYHM010000064.1 GCA_902774195.1 uncultured Eubacteriales bacterium | reverse complement strand
GGGATCCATCCCTGCCTTAAGGAGGTCTCCTGTGATCCTGTACAGGTTGGAAAGGCCCATCAGAAACACCCATGTGCCATCAAGGCCGGCATATCTGCCGAAGTCTGTTTCATCATCCATGGTATGCCCGGTTATTACATGGAAGCTGCGTGCAATGCCTCTGTGTGTGACCGGTATCCCTGCATGTTCAGGTACAGCTATCGCAGACGACACTCCCGGGATCAGCTCAAAATCTATTCCCTCACCAATCAGAGCCATTGCCTCTTCGCCTCCGCGCCCGAAGACAAAAGGATCTCCGCCCTTGAGTCTTACGACCGTCCTGTAACTTTTTGCTGTTCTGATCAGAAGCCCATTTATCTCTTCCTGCTTCATGCTGTGACTGTCCATTCTCTTGCCGACATTTATCAGCAGGCAATCATCCCTTGCATTATCCAGCAAACTGTTGTCAATAAGACTGTCGTAAAGGATGGCATCTGCCATTCCTATGAGTTCGCGGCCCCGCACTGTGATCAGATCCTTGTGTCCGGGGCCTGCTCCGACGATGTACACTTTACTCACCTGGCACCTCCGGCATCTTTGAAACAGCCTCAGCCACTATGCTCTCGATATTATCGGCCTTGCCCTCTGCACATACACGCGCAGTATTTCCGCCGTCATGTTTCATGACCCGCAGAAGCATACTTCCGTCCTTCTGAACAGTCGCCCAGGCTCCTACCGAAGCATGACAATCGGCACCGATCGCCTTCATAAAGCCCCGTTCTGCCCTCAGAGCTGCACTTGCTTCTCTGTCATCCAGGCTGCGCACGGCATCACTGATGTCACTTACAGCAAGTCCTTCTATCGCTATGATCCCCTGACCTGCTGCAGGAATAAACCTCTCAGGATCAAGGTCGACATATCTGAGATCCGGTTCATCATCAAGTCCAAGCCTCTTAAGGCCTGCTTTCGCAAGCACCAGTGCATCGAACTCTCCCCGTCTCAGCTTGGTCAGCCTCGTTGGTACATTCCCCCTTAGCGGTCTCGTAATATAATTTGAAGACAGCTCTTCAATAAGAGCCTGCCTTCTGCGGCTGCTGGTTCCGACTATCCTGATATCTTCAGGCCTTCTCCCTGATAACGAAACCAGCACATCACCCGGTTCTTCTCTCTCGAGGCACGCAAGTATATCGATCCCTTGAGGAAGCTCACCGGGCATGTCTTTTGCGCTATGGATAGCAATATCGATGCGTCCTGACAATATCGCTTCTTCAAATTCAGAAACGAAGACTGCTTTGCCGCCAAATTCCCATAGTGGTCTGTCTGTCTGTTTGTCCCCTTCAGTACGAATGATCACTGCCTCACAGTTGATTCCCTGCTCCTTAAGTGTCCTGATCACGATCTCCGTCTGAGCCATCGCAAGAGCACTGCTTCTTGTACCGATACGGATCTTTCTTATCCCAATCCGTTTATCTGCTTCTTCTCGGAACAATCTGGCTCTTTCATCCTGAGAGTCTGTCGTTTTGAGGACATCTTCTCTCATCCGGCCAAGCTCACCGACCGCCTCGTCGAATTCTTCAGGAATCAGTTCCGCGATCCTGCTGCGGATCCTGCCGGCAAGCAAAGGACTTCTGCCATCGGTACAGACCGAAACAGAATAATTCTCTTTCTTCAGTACTGCGGGGAAAATAAAATCGCTGTGCTCTTTGTCATCGACCGCATTTGCCGGAATGCCTCTTTCTCTGGCAAGATCAACTATGCGTCTGTTGAGTTCCCTGTCATCGGTCGAGGCTATTACAATATCCCTTCCCTCAAGATCGGTGATCTCGAATGGTTTCCTTACCATAGCAAACTCTCCGGACACTTTGATGATGTCCGGAGAGATGTTCTCAGCAATAACGGTAAGATGCGCGCCGAATCCGCAAAATGCGCGGACTTTATGGAATGCGCTCCTGCCGCCGCCAACGACCAGAATATCCTTGTCACTGACTTCTGTCATGAACGGAAAGTATGCCACATCCGTCCTCCTGTATTTTTATTTTTCTTTTGATGCGAAATGATACGGCAGCGCAACAAACAGTATCGCTCCGATCATGTTGCCTAAAGTTACTACAATCAGGTTGTACCAGTAACCTCCCATGCTGATTGCCTCGTTGCCTCCGTTGTTGATAAGAGCCAGCGTCAGCAATGTCATGTTGGCGATACTATGCTCAAATCCTGTTGCAAAGAATGCCAGCAGACACCAGAAGATCATAAGCAGCTTGCCTGCGTCCGATTTAGCTCTGAAGCCGCACCATACAGCCAGGCATACCAGTGTATTACACAGCATGCCTCTTGTCAGAAGCGGTATGAAGCCTGCCGTCATCTTTGCCGCCGCAGCGCCTGTCATAGCGCTCAGAGTCGCGTCACTGTAGAGTCCCGTCAGGCTGAATACCAATGCCAGCAGCGCCGAGCCTGCAAGATTTCCGACCCAGCATACTCCCCACAGCTTCAGTGCGTCGCCAAGTGTTACGGTCTTGCGAAGGAGACCGGCGGTCATTACCAGATTATTACCGGTAAATAATTCCGCGCCAGCTATCACCACAAGACTCAGTGCAATGCCGAAGCAGCAACCCATCACAAGTTTGGTGTATGGTGCTCCGGCAAGTGCTCCGCTTAATGTAAATACCAGAAGGATACCAAAGCCGATGTATGCTCCTGCCAGCATGGACAGCAGAAAGTAGCCACCCGGATTCTTCTTCAGAAGAGCGGATTTTGCGGCTGCTCCTTTGGAAGCAGCTGTGAATTCTTCATTGAACATATTATTCTCCTTGCTTCAGAACTACCGCATCTTCTCTCTCGGAAAAACGCCACATTGAGTTTCTAAGCTCGTTGTTCTGATCGTAGCGCTTGCCGCCCCAGTAGATTCTTCCCTGGATCTCGCACTTCGGATTCGGAGTGACATCCTTCATGATGTATTTCAGGAATTCCTCAAAACCGGTACGGTCAACGATATAGCCGATATGTTCCTTGCTCTCAACTGCCTCTCTGTCCAGATATTCATCCAGATATGCATATACGTTACAGATGACTTTCTTCACGGTATCATGGTCTGCCCACCTCATGAAGTCTTCTGCCATGCGAGGATTCTTCTTGCCAGTACGTCCAAGCAGCACGACGCGGTAATACTCTTCTTTGCTTCTTGTCCATGCTCTCGTTGGGCAGTAATTGACACAGAGTGCGCATCCTACGCATTTGTTGACATCACGCTCTATTTTGCCATTTACAACCTTTAGAGCTCCGACTGATCTCTTTTTGCAGTACTTGACGCACTGCTCGCAGCTGATGCAGCGATCCTTGTTGTATTGAGGCTCACTCATGCCGATGATACCAAAGTCATTAAGACGTGTGTGTGCGCAGTCATTCGAGCAGCCTGTGAAGGCGATCTTAACGTGATGATCGTTCGGGAATATAGCCTTATCTATCTCCTGCGCGAATTTCTTTGTATCATAGTTGGCGAACGGGCAGAGCTGTTTGCCCGGACAAGCCACGACATTACGTGTTCCGGAAGCAGGATATCCGCCGTTATACTCTTCCTGATTGATGTTTCTGTTCTCGATTATCAGCTGAAGAGCCTTGTTGACTTCTTCAACATCCTTCAGATCGATCCCCGGGATCTCAAATCCCTGGCGGTTCGTGATGTTTACCATGCCCTTGCCGTATTTTCTGGCTATATCGACGACACGCTGCAGCGAATCAACATCGATCTCTCCGCCCGGGCAGCGAACACGGGAAGCGGTTTCTCCTCTGACCTTGGATACACGGTATGCGTTCTTCTTCAGTTTCTTTAAATTAGTATCTGTAGTCGTTTTATTCATGGTTCCACCTCCCGCTAATCGATCAGTGTCTTGTGCTCAGAGAACTTGAATACAGGACCATCGATGCAGACATACTTGTCGTTGATGCGGCAGTGACCGCACTTTCCGATCCCGCAGCTCATCCTTCTCGAATCCGAGATCCAGACGTTATCCTCACTTAGACCTCTCTTGACGAGTTCGATCATAGAGAACTTGATCATCGGAGGCGGGCCTACTACGATGGCCTTGCACTTACTGATATCTCTGATCGGGATGTCCGGAATGTATTTGGTGACCAGGCCGACCTTGCCCTCATATCCTTCAGGCGCGCCGTCGACAGTAAGCGTCAGGTCGATCTTCTCAGCCCAATCCTTAAGGTCTGCCTTGAACATGATCTCTCCCGGGTCCTTGAATCCGGCGATCATATGTACGTCTTTCGCGCTTTCAGTCTCGCACAGATACTGTACTACACCTCTGACAGGTGAAACTGCAGTACCGCCGACAACGATGATCAGCTCTCCGCCCTCAAACTCATGCACATCAAAGCCATTTCCGTAAGGTCCGCGGAGGAAGAGGCTGTCGCCTGCCTTGAAGTTATCAAATAGATAGTCCGTAACTTTTCCTACGGCTCTCAGGGTCAGGTCAACGTAATCAGGCCCGATGCCGCTGACCGAGATAGGGCATTCTCCGACCTTAGGGATCGAGATCTGGAAAAACTGTCCCGGTTTTACATCTCCAACGTAAGTAAATCTGAAAGTCCATTCCTGAGCCGTATGTTTTATAATGTCCTGAAGCTTTGAAGGAACAGGTGTATATTCATTCTTTCCGCAGTTACACATTCTCTGTCACCTCCTTCACTCTCGCGTTAAGTTTGTTTATACAGTTCGCAAACGAGATATACTCAGGGCATACAGTATCGCAGCGTCCGCAGCCTACGCACATATCGTAGCCGAAGCGTTTTCTGAAGTCATACACCTTGTGTAGGACCTTGAATCTCATTCTCTCGCCGTTGGTTTTTCTCATTACCAGACCGCCTGCTACATCGGTATATCCGTCTACCATGCATGAAGCGTTGACGCGGCGGCGTTCGCCTACTCTGCCGTTATCCGTATAGAAAACGTCCTGGATCGTAAAGCATGTGCAGGTCGGGCATACGAAGTTACAGCGGCCGCAGTTGACACAACGCTTGGTGTACTCATCCCACATCGGATCCTTGAACAACTCGATAGGTACTTCCTCCGGCCTTGTTACCTTGAACTCCGCCTCTGTCACAAAACGAGGCTCAACATTATCTTTTGAACCGCCTGCGCCTTCAAATGCAGCAAACAGTTCATCATCTTTGACATCGCAGTACACTTTGCCATCGACAACATCGATCGAGAAAGCATACTCATCTGTCTTGTTGCTTCCCATGTCTACGCAAAAGCTGTTCGGACACGCCTTTCCGCATCCGATCAGAGCGAATTTCACTCTGTCTCTGAGCCTCTCATAGAACCAGTCGTTGTTTGGCCCGTTACCTGTATACATCTGATCGAGTCTCTTCACCGCGTGGATATCGCAGCTTCTCATCAGCACGATTACAGGACGGGCATCATAATCCGCTTCCTTTATCTCGTTCTCTGTAAAGTAGAACATAGTCTCCGAAAGAGGTATCAGGATCTCCTTAAAGGAGAAATCCGAACGTTCCTCCAGCTCGGCATCTTCGATGCGGCTGATGTAATCGTAGCGGATCACGTCAGTGTCTCTGAAGCGGCCCTCTCCGACTTTCAACACCGGCGCGAATATCCTGTACTTTCTTTCAAGAGCTTCGAGGACTTTGTTGAACTCTTCAGTCTTGTAAACAAAACCCATCGTATCCCTCCGTTTCTGCAGCAATCTACACATTATTACATCCACATATATAAAATTAGGGCACGTCATTTTACGAGCAATGTCCGTACCCAGTTCGATTATATATGCATTATTTTTTGATTTCCGTAACCATGGTTACGCGCTGAGTTTGTATATAAAAAAACCATAATACCGCATCTGTTTCGACGAAAACTAATCCAGTATCCTTCCGTCTCTTGAAATAGTGACTACCTGCCATGGTATGAATTTGCCGCTGTTTCTGAGTGCGTTTTCTGCCGCTCTCTGAAGTCCGCCACAGCAAGGCACCTCCATGCGTACAATAGTCACACTCTTTATGTCGTTATTCCTGATAATGTCTGTAAGTTTCTCGCTGTAATCTATCGCATCAAGT
>CACYHM010000063.1:6188-7538 GCA_902774195.1 uncultured Eubacteriales bacterium | reverse complement strand
ATATGTTCCGTCTTCGGTATTTATATCCGTTATGCTGAAGGTGTATTCCCCTTCTTCAGGAGCTGTAAAGAGATACACAGGTATATAGTTTTTCCTTAAAAAGCTTTTCTTACTGTAATCGAACTCTACCTCTGCTGTCTTGTCGAGAGATATTTTTTTTGTGAATTTTTTTATCAGCAGATTGCGGTCGTTCCTGTATATGCTCAGCGAGAAAACAAATACCAGCGCCAGCAGCGCAACTACGGCAATGATTATTTTTTTCTTCATTTGTTCTTCCCCCAGATATTCTGTTTTACAGCCAGGATCCTGTCTGTATTTACTGCGGCATACCACCATTCATTGGCTCCTGATTCGAAATTTATCATGATCATGCCGTCCTCGACCAGGATCTCCTCGTTCATTTTCGGTACTTCCACCCTGCTGACTAACCTGTCCTTTACGTCCAGATTGCTCGCTGATCCATCCTTGACCGGAGAAATATTATATTTTGTGATATATGATGACTTGACGCCTGCGGCATAGCCTAGATATGAGCTGGATACATAGAGATAATCGCCCTCTATGTCGCAGCCCTGCGCACTTGAATCTATCCCTGTAAGGACTGTGTACATCAGCGTATTGAGTCTGACGCCCTTTTCATCATCTATGATCGTATATCCGTTTATGTACGCTTTATTGGAGTCTTCGCTTCCGATGTATGTTCCGACCCAGAGCTTGCCGTCGTCATATTCGAGGAACGAAGGCTTGTTGTTCATATATACTCTTTTGGAGATCTCATCCTTTGTCACTTCATGGACCTCGTCCTTTATCATCGTTTTGAAAAGAGCGTAATCTATATACTGTACGAACGGGTCTCCCTCGTATTTATCTGATGTAGCCCCGGTAAGCCATATCCTTTTTCCGTCAAAGGCTATTCCACCGACATGATACTTGTTCGGCAGTGTCAGAGTGGATATCACCTTCTTTGTGCTCTTGTTGATCACGTATATGACGGAATTGCCTTTTCTGTCTCCGTCATATGCGGTGCTCAGCCAGTAATCACCTGTACTGCAGAGGCCCTGCGGTACATAACCCTCCGATGTTTTTGTGCTGCCTGATTCAACATAGCAAGTCTTGATGAGTCCGGGTATAGGGCATGTAAGTTCATCGTCCATGCCGTTTTTCAGCTTTCTGTAGGCATCCTTCATTATTACGCGAAAATCCCTTTTATACATTTCAGGGTTTTTGTATATCTTGTAATCAGAAGAAGACTGCTCCGCAAATGTCTGCACGGTGCTCAGCGAAACAGCCGCAACAGCGATCAGAAATATCGCTGCTGCATATATAAAATATCCTTTGTTCTTTCTTTTC
>CACYHM010000063.1:0-6119 GCA_902774195.1 uncultured Eubacteriales bacterium | reverse complement strand
ACTTTTGAGAGAGGTCCTGAACTTCGCAGCTTGTTTTCGAGCATGACCCTGAAATCCCTTACTTTCTGAGTCTGGACGGAGTCACTGCCGTCAAGGGACAGCGGAAGTCCGATCACGACAGTTTCACAGCCGTATTCTTTTATATAATCGATGACTTTTCCGGTATCTTTTCTGATCCCTACTCTCTCTATTGTCGTAACGCCTGTAGCGATAACACCAAGAGGGTCGCTTACCGCGACCCCCACTGTTTTGCTTCCTACATCAAGACCGAGTATTCTCATTAATTGATTCCGAGGTAATTAATGAGGATCTCCTCCAGAAGTTCATCTCTGTCCATCTTGAGGATGAGATTTCTTGCGTTGTTATGGCTTGTGATATATGAAGGATCTCCGGATGTGAGATAGCCTACGATCTGATCGATCGCATTGTAGCCGCGGTCATTAAGAGCCGAATAGATCTCTATGAGAGCTTCTTTCTTGTTCAGCTGACTGTCCTTGAACCCTTCAAACATGATTGTATTCTTGCTCATTTCTGCTCCTTCCTATCAGCCTGAGATTAGTTCTTCTGCTTTTGCAAACGCTGCTTCGACTTTTGACGGATCCTTTGCTCCGGCCTGTGCCATGTTGGCTTTGCCGCCGCCCCCGCCGCCTGCAGCAGATGCGATATCCTTGATGAGCTTCCCGGCGTGATATCCTTTGCCGATCAGGTCTTCGCTTACAGAAACGATGAAAGTCACCTTTCCGTCATTTACAGCTGCGAATACCATGATCACATCATCTGTTTTTTCTTTTACCGCATCGGAGATGCTTCTGAGCTGATCGACATCAGTATTTTCGTATTTCTTTGTGATCAGTCTGATACCGCCGATATCTTTTGCTGAGCTGATTATATCATCAACCGAACCGCTTATCTCGTCTGACTTAATAGATTTAATGGTATTTTCAAGTGATTTTATATCAGCCATGACCTGACCGGCTTTTCTTGTAAGATCAGCTTCGCTCGACTTGAGAGCCGATGCAACGCTGCTGATCGTAAGCTCCTTGCCTGCAAGATAGCGTACGACATTTGAACCGGTGATAGCCTCGATCCTTCTGACTCCGGCTGCGATCCCTGCTTCGCTTACGATCTTGAAGCCGCCGACCTTGCCTGTATTGTCGATGTGGGTCCCGCCGCAGAATTCCACACTGTAGTCACCCATGCTCACGACTCTGACGATGTCTCCGTACTTCTCGCCGAATATAGCCATCGCTCCGAGCTTCTTGGCTTCTTCTATAGGCATTTCTTCCATCCTGACCGGGAGATATTCATCGGCTTTTTCATTTACGATGTCTTCTACCTTTTCGATCTCTTCCTTAGTCATCGGCTGGAAATGGTTGAAGTCGAACCTCAGATAATTGTCATCGACATATGAACCTGCCTGCATGACATGATCTCCGAGAACGTCTCTGAGCGCCTGCTGCAGAAGATGTGTTGCCGAGTGTCCTCTTGCGATACGGTGTCTTCTGATAGAATCGATCTCGAGACTTGCCTTGTCACCGACCTTGATCTTCATTGCAGCGCCGGTATCGTCTTCATGTATGACATGGAGGAAAATACCGTTTTCCTTTATTACATCCACGACTCTGAACCTGTCGCCGTCAAGAACGATGTGACCTGTATCGAATACCTGTCCGCCGCTCGTTGCATAGAACGGAGTACGGTCGAATATGACAAATCTTCTCTTTTCGTCGAAACTGCCGGTGTAGAGGACCTCGGCATCAGCGCTTTCCTGTGTATAGCCGAGGAACTCTGTATGAGGCAGATCGCTGTATTCTGAAGCGTCTCTCCAAGCGTCTTCGTCGGTGTCTCTCTGGTGAGCTCTTGCGAGATCTTTCTGTGCCTGCATGCAGGAGTTGAAACCGTCAACATCAGCTGTCTTACCGTTTTCTTCAAGTATCTCCTGAGTGACCTCGAGAGGGAATCCGTATGTGTCATAAAGCTTGAACGCGAGATCTCCGGCAAGGACGGTCTCGCCCTTTCCGTCCATTTCAGACATGTAGTCTTCGAGTATCTCCATACCTCTGTCGAGAGTTTTTGCGAAGTTGTCCTCTTCGATCTTTATGATCTTCATGATGTAATCATGGTTCTCGACAAGCTCAGGATATGCCTTTCCAGAAGTCTCTACGACGCTTTCGGCGAGCTCTACCAGCGGATTCTGCTGTGTGATGCCGAGAAGCTTGCAATGTCTGGCAGCGCGCCTTATGATCCTTTTAAGGATGTATCCCCTGCCCTCGTTGCTTGGAAGGATACCGTCGCCTATCATGAATGTCATTGATCTGAGATGGTCCGTGACTATCCTGACACTGACATCCACCTTGTGATTGCCTGCCATATATTCGACGCCTGCCATTTTGCAGATGGCGTCTCTTATATACTTTACTGTATCGACATCGAAGATCGAGTTGACATCCTGAAGTATGCATGCGAGTCTTTCGAGCCCCATTCCCGTGTCGATGTTAGGATGAGCAAGCCTCGGATAGGAACCGTCTTCCTGTCTGTCGAACTGTGTGAATACGTGGTTCCAGAACTCAAGATATCTGTCGCAATCGCAGCCCGGCTTGCAGTCAGGCTTGCCGCAGCCCCATTCAGGCCCGCGGTCGTAATATATCTCGGAGCAAGGTCCGCACGGGCCGAGTCCGATCTCCCAGAAATTGTCTTCTTTTCCGAGGCGGACGATCCGCTCTTCAGGCATCCCGATAATATCTCTCCATATCTCAAATGCCTCGTCGTCATCTTCATATATCGTTGCCCAAAGCTTTTCTTCAGGCATATGCAGCCATTCCGTACAGAATTCCCAGCCCCACTGCAGGGACTCCTTCTTGAAATAATCGCCGAAGCTGAAGTTGCCGAGCATTTCAAAGAATGTTCCGTGGCGTGCGGTCTTACCTACATTTTCTATGTCGTTTGTTCTGATACACTTCTGGCAGGTAGTCATCCTCTTTTTAGGAGGAGTTTCAACACCTGCGAAGTATGGCTTAAGCGGTGCCATGCCTGAATTGATTATGAGCAGGCTTTTGTCGTTCCTCGGGATAAGCGAAGCAGAGCCTCCCGCATAGTGGCCCTTGCTTACGAAGAAATCCCTGAACATATCTCTTATTTCATTAACTCCGAGTTTTTCCATATGATATATCTCCTGTTATCCGCAAAAATCCTTATTATTATATCACTTTCAGCTAGGTATTTCACCATTTGACGGTTTTACATCATCAACGATCTCGATAGATTCAAGAGACGCTTTCACATCGTAGCGGATCTCATCGAGAAATTCCTGCCTGAGATCATGCTGTTCCGCCTTTTCTGCATCTGTAAGACCTTCTGCTTTTGATTTGCGGGCAAGTTCGTTTATCCTGTTTATCTTGCTTTTTTCCATAATAAAACTGCCTTTCGTTTTCATACAATACACCTGTAAATCTAACACGAAAGGCAGTTCAACTCAACAGCCGTATATCTCGCTGTATAATCTGCGGTCAACTTCATCCTTCAGGTGCAGCAGAAACTCTTTGACTGTCGGCTTTGAGTCGAAGCGGTCCATCAAAGGACTGCATTTATCATCCTGTTTCATGTACAGATTATATGCCGCATCTATCGAATTTCTCATATTGTGTTCTATTCTTGCGATCGTGCTTATATTATGCTTCCGGGCTATATGAGGATATATGTCCGTGCTGAGACATACATCCAGCGTGCCGTGGTCTATTATTATACAGACAGCGTCCTTTATATATGTATATCCGCGGCTCTTGATATTCACGCTGCACTCATTCAGAAGATCATGTATAGCTGTCATTAGCCTCATATTATGATGATACACTTCCTGTTCTGCCTTATCAGAAGGATCAAAAGCGTAAGTGAATGCGTGTCTGCTTCTTGCGTGTTTTCCTATTTCAGATATTTCGCGGATAAGTTCTTTGATCAGCTGAGAATCGTGATGGTGGCTTTCTTTCTTCATATCTTTTGCTCCTTTCTAACAAATTATGCTGTCCTTGATCTTTTCATATATCCCGCTGCCGATACCCTTTACAGACATGATATCTTCCTTGTTTTTGAACCTGTTTCCGGTCCTGTACTCTATGATCCTTTCAGCCATGACTTCTCCGATGCCGTTGAGAGTCATGAGTTCATCCTTTGAAGCAATATTGATATTGACAAGTCCGGATGGATCCGCTGCTGCTGAGGTACCCTGCACATCATTCACGGCTGCAGCAGGATCTCCTTTTGAAGGTATGATGATCTTTTCTCCGTCTTCTACGAAGGATGCCTGGTTCACGTGATTTGTGTCCGCATCTTCGGTCAGTCCGCCTGCCATCTCTATTACCATGTATAGCCTCGTATCCGGCGTGACCTTGTATACGCCCGGTTTTGCAACGGCTCCTCCGAGGTCGATGTAAATGATCTTATCTGAAGAAACGGGCCTGTCCGTTTCGCCGGATGTGTCCGTTTCTTCGGCCGTTACGGCATCAGCCGTTCCGACCGTGATATCTGCTTTGTTTGCCCCGTGTATCCTGAGTATCACAGCAAGAAGAAGTATCGCTGTTATTGAAAGGATCTTTACAAGAGATTTCCTGTCACGGATAAGGTCTTCTATAAGATTTCTGATCTTGTCTGCAGCATTTTCTTTCATTGGTCTTCACCTCTTTCAGGATCATGCTGCATTATTGAATATATTCAACGAATGTGACAAACAGGCAAACAAATACGAATATTTACCGAAACGGAACAAATAATGACCGGAATCCTGCAAAAAAAGACCGCTTTTGCGGTCTTAGTGTTTTTATGAGTGCATCCATTGCACGAAAAAGTGCAAATTATGTTGTAAAAAGGTGATCAGTCCTCGGTATACTCGAATTCGAAATCTTCGATCCTGACTGTATCGCCCTCCTTGAGTCCGAGCTGCTGAAGCAGTTTTATACCGCCCTGTCTGACGATGTAATTGTACAGATACCTCATGGATCCGCTGTCGTTGAAATTCGTCGAATTGAATATCTTTGACAGCTGTTTGCCCTCGAGCACATATACGCCGTCCTCATCGATGTATCCTGAGATGAGCCTGTAATCGGCTTCGTTTTCTTCGGCATCGAAATCGAACATGGTCATCGGTTCTTCGTCAGGCTCAACGTAATCTTCTATGCAGCGGAGCGCTGCATCCATGAGCTCATCTATACCCTGATGCGAAGCTGCGCTGATCATGTATACTTCCCTTCCCTCTTTTTTCATGAAGTCAAGGAACTCGTCTGCTTTTTCCTGGTCGAATATGATATCCGTCTTATTTGCCGCAACTATCTGAGGCTTTGCGGCAAGCTTCGGATCGAACTGTGCGAGTTCAGCATTGATCTTTTTATAATCTTCGATCGGATCTCTTCCCTCCGAGCCTGAAATATCCACGACATGTATCAGGACCTTTGTCCTTTCAATATGCTTAAGAAATCTGAATCCGAGACCGGCTCCCTGCGATGCGCCTTCGATGATACCTGCTATATCAGCCATAACGAAGCTCGTATCATGAAGATAGACCACCCCGAGATTTGGATCTATGGTCGTAAAATGGTAGCCGGCGATCTTTGGCTTTGAGTTTGTGCAGACGGAAAGAAGAGTGGATTTTCCGACATTAGGAAAGCCGAGCAGTCCTACATCCGCTATCAGCTTCAGTTCGAGCACAACTGTACGTTCCTTGCCCGGTGTTCCGGCTTCGGCGAAATTCGGAGCCTGGCGTATGCTGCTCTTATAGTGGACATTGCCCTTGCCCCCCTTGCCTCCCTTTGCCGCGATAACAGAATCACCGTCTTCGACAAGATCTTTCATGAGATGGCCGGTCTCCTTATCTATTATCATAGTACCTACGGGCACCTTGATATACAGATCCTGACCCTTCTTGCCGTAGCGGTTTCTCTTCATTCCCGGCTGTCCGTTTTCTGCCTGGTATTTTCTTTTATATTTCAGATCCATAAGAGTCCTGAGGTTCCGGTCTGCAACAAAAATAACGCTGCCGCCGTTGCCGCCGTCTCCGCCGTCAGGACCGCCGTCCGGAACGTATGGGTCGCGTCTGAAAGTTACCGCGCCGTTGCCGCCGTTGCCGGACTTTA
>CACYHM010000062.1 GCA_902774195.1 uncultured Eubacteriales bacterium | reverse complement strand
CGCAGACCGAAGGAGCCGCAGCGCAGCCTCCGAGACCGGTCTCTCTGAGAGATTCAGGCATTTTGCGCCCGACGTCATATACTATGGCTATCATCTCATCGAGAGGGACGGCGAACGGAATGTCGGCAAGAGCGATCTCCGCTGCCGTGTAAGCGCATGCGACTCCCGCGGTGTTTCTGGTCTGGCACGGCACCTCGACGAGACCGCGCACAGGGTCGCATACGAGGCCCAGAAGGTTCGAAAGGGCGATGGATGCTGCGTGGCAGCATTGCTCGGGCGTCCCGCCGAGCAGCTCCGTCACAGCGGAGGCCGCCATCGCCGACGCGGAGCCGACCTCGGCCTGACAACCGGCTTCAGCTCCGGATACCGATCCGTTTCTGGTGATGATGTAGCCTATAGCCGATGCGTTTATGAGCGCCATCCTGAGGGCATCCATACTTATGTCCTTATCATCGAACAGGGCAAGAAGGGCGGCCGGCAGTATCCCTGCCGCGCCCGCCGTCGGGGCCGCTACTATGACGCCCATGCTCGCATTCGTTTCAGCGACTGCCAGGGCATAGATGACTGCCTTGTGAAGACTCCTGCCCAGCACGCACTTGTCGACCGGCAGGCCGCGCAGCTTTCGCGCCTCTCCGCCGATCAGCCCGCCCATGGAAGGCACCGGATCCTCTCCGGCGCGTTTGGTCGCTCCGTCCATCACGCGGAGGCATTCGTCTACATTCTCCATTACCAGCTGCCATGAAACATTCCCCAGCTCCATCTCTCTCTGGAGCATGAGCTCTGAAATGCTCATGCTGTATTTATCGCACAGGGAGAGCATCTCCGCTGCATTTCTGAAATCATAATCTGCCATCACTCATGACCTCCTACAGTTCTATGACATCCACGCTGTTTACTTTGGTGTTTGCCTTAAGATCGGCAACGGCTTCATCCGGAATGTACTCGTCAGACTCGATAACAGTGATGGAACCGGTGCCGTTTTCCTTTCTGAACAGCTTCATGAACGCGATGTTCACATCGTGATCAGCCAGGATGCCCGTTATATAGGCGGCAACTCCCGGCTCATCAAGATGGCCTATTATGATGGTGCTGTATTCACCCGTGAATTCGACGTCGATATCGTTCAGCCGCACTATCCTGACCCTGCCGCCGCCTATGGATTCGCCGCGGACCGTCAGGGTGTGGCCGTCCTCACTTTCCATGAATATATCCACGGTGTTCGGGTGCTTCGTTTCGGTCTCCGGATCTATGACGAACTCAAAATCCAGACCGGCCTCCTTCGCGTGTTCAAAGGAATCTCTTATGCGAACATCTTCCGACCTGTAGCCGAGGAGCCCTCCGACCAGGGCGCGGTCCGTGCCGTGTCCCTTATATGTATCTGCAAACGATCCGTAAAGCGTGAACACCGCCCTTACAGGAGTGCCCGTGAGTATCTGCCTGGACATCCACGCGATCAGCGCCGCTCCGGAAGTGTGCGAACTCGACGGCCCGACCATGATCGGACCTATAACATCGAATATGCTTATGTAATTGTTCCTCATGACTCGCCTTCCCCGTTTCTGCGGTCCTTGCCGGACCGGAATACCATAAACATTCTACATTATCGCGAAGCTCTTTTGTATGAACAATTATGTAGATTGACTGTTTTTTACATCCGGGTCGGGTATAATCAGAACAACAGAACAGAAACGAGAGGGCCGCAGTCTTGCTCGCAGCGAAGAAGAGATATCTGAAAAGAATAACAAGCCTGATCACGTCGCTAATCATGGTGATGCTTCTTGCGGTGCCTGCAGCAGTCTGCGCCGAAGACGGAGAGACAGAAACAAAGACCCTGAGAGTCGGCTGGCACGAAGTGCCTTATTTCATCACGGATGAGAACGGAAGAAAATCCGGCTATACATACGATTATCAGTGCAAGCTCGCGGCATACACCGGCTGGAATTACGAATACGTCGAAGGGACTTATTCAGAGCTTCTTCAGAAGCTGATGGACGGCGAGATCGACATGCTTGGCAACGTCTCATACCTTGACGAGCGTGCCGAGAAGATACTTTACTCGTCTGTGCCGGAGGGCACCGAAGCATACTATATCTTCATTGCCCCGGACAACACGGATATCAAGTCCGACGATTACTCGACCCTCAACGGCAAAAAGGTCGGTGTGGCAAAGGGGACCTTCCAGAAGGAAGCTTTTCTGAAGTGGGCTGAGTCTCACGATGTCGAAGCCGAGCTTATCGAGACGACCGGGACAGAAGAGGACTCGCTTCTGAAACTGGGCAAAGAGTATGATGCCTTCGTCACCATGGACGTATACGCCGATCCTGAGACGGCGGTCCCTGTGATCAAGGTGGGCTCATCGGATTTCTACTTCGCGCTCAGCAAAAACTGCGGGGATCTGCTGCCTGAACTGGACGAGGCGATGAGGCGCATACAGGAGGAGAACCTGTACTTCAATCAGGAGCTGCACGACAAGTACCTGAAGAGCGTTAACGCTGATGCCTATCTTTCGGCAGGCGAACTTGAATGGCTCGAAGAACACGGACCGATCCGCGTGGGTTATCAGGACAATTACCTGGCGTTCTGCGCAAAGGATCCTGCGACCGGAAAACTGACCGGAGCCCTCAAGGATTATCTCAGGTATGCGTCTTCTTCAATGGAAAATGCCGATCTGGAGTTTGAAGCGACTGCATTCCCTACAGCAGCCGGAGCTATGAAGGCTCTCGAAAACGGCGAGATCGACTGCGTCTTCCCGGCTAACCTCAGCTACTATGACAGCGAAGAACTGGGGGTAGTCACTACACCTGCTCTGATGCGCACCGAGATGGACGCCGTGGTGCGCGATTCCGAACAGAAGGAGTTCCTGAAAAAGGACGACGTCATCGTTGCCGTAAACGAGGGCAATACAAACTACGACCTTTGGCTGGCCGAGAATTTCCCGACATGGGAGAGGGTATATTTCAAGGACACTCCTGCGTGTCTTGAAGCTATCGCGGCAGGCGAAGCGGACTGCGTCATCATAAGCAGCTACAGATACAACAACATCTCTAAGCAGTGCGAAAAGCTGCACCTCACGACACTGTATACCGGTGTAGACATGGATTACTGCTTCGCGGTCGAAAAGGGGCAGACAGAGCTTTATTCGATACTCTCGAGAGTGGCCAATGCCGTTCCGGATACTCCGATCCACACGGCTCTGACTTATTATTCCACAGAAGACGTGAAGACCGGCGTCATGGATGTCATAAGGGAGAACCTGCTGACGGTGATCCTCGCAGCTGCTCTCATCGCGCTTCTGATCGCAGTACTGAGTCTGTACAGCATGCTGCTGCGCAGAAAGGTCGTCGAAGAGGAGCAGGTGATAGATGATCTCGGTAAAAAGGTCTATGTCGATGCTCTTACTTCCGTCCGGAACAAGGGCGCCTTCGACAACTATATCGCTGCGCTGCAGGAACAGCTGGACAAGGGTGAAAAGACCGCCTTTGCCATCGGCATGCTGGACTGCGACGGACTGAAGGAGGTAAACGACAGCTTCGGACACGATAAGGGCGACGAATACCTCAAGGCCTCGGCCCATCTTATCTGTGAAGTGTTCAGGCACAGCCCTGTATTCAGGATAGGCGGCGATGAGTTTGCGGCCGTACTGACCAATGAGGATTACGAGAACAGGGATGCGCTGGCCGGAAAATTCGAGATAGAGAGCAAAAAGATCTGCAGGGAGGCGAAGGAGCGCTGGCAGGAGATCCGCATCTCTCTGGGGCTGGCCGTATACGATCCTGAGACCGATCACAGTGTTGAAGATACCGTGCGGCGCGCGGATCAGATAATGTACGAAAAAAAGCGGAAACTGAGAGCTGAGAGGTAATGCCGTGAGAAACCATGAAGTGACGAAAGCTCAGATGCTGCTTGACGAAAGCGGAGAACTCAGAGAACCGGGCTGGTCGAGAAGTCTGGTGCAGAAATACAGAAGGGCCATGATAAAGGCTCCGAAGTTCCGTATCAAGGAATGGGATTACTATCTCGTGGTAAACAAAGACTTTGCCGCCGCATTCACCATCTCCGATGACGGATATATAGGCCTTCAGTCGGTGTCGCTCCTGACATTCGGAGATGAGCCGCGGGAACACACCGAAACAGTGCTGAATGCGTTTCCGATGGGAAAGCTGAGGCTGCCTGAGGACTCCTCCTTCGGTACGACGAAGTACGCGGACAAGCGCCTTCAGATGAGCTTCGAAGCGAAGTACCGGAAGAGGCATATAAAGTGCCGCTTTGAGGATTTCATGGACGGTAAGACTCTCGAGGCGGACATAGAGCTCGATCAGCCTCCTATGGACACCATGGTCATCGCGACCCCGTGGCCTGAAAAACACGCCTTCTACTATAACCAGAAGATAAACTGCATGAGAGCATCGGGATATGTGAGCTTCGACGGAAAGAAGTACGTCTTCGATCCCGCAAAGGATTTCGGCACGCTCGACTGGGGCAGGGGAGTATGGACATATGACAACACCTGGTTCTGGGGCTCGGGCAACGCCGACATCGACGGAAACAGCTTCGGATGGAACATAGGATACGGCTTCGGCGACACCTCCGCGGCCTCCGAGAACATCCTCTTCTGGAACGGGACGGCTCACAAGCTCGACGATGTGAGCTTCAATATCCCGGAGAGCGGGTACATGGACAGATGGACTTTCAGTTCATCCGACGGGAGGTTCGAGATGGAATTCGAGCCCGTGCTGGACAGGGCTGCCTGCCTCGACTACAAGGTCATAGTCTCGGATCAGCATCAGGTATTCGGAAAGATGAGCGGCACGGCGGTCCTCGACGACGGCACGAAGGTAAAGATCAGGGATGTGATGTGCTTTGCCGAAAAGGTCCACAACAGGTACTGACGGCCTTTGCAGCTGCGTATCAGAACTTCATAAAGAGAAAAAGAAAGAGAGCGGATCACTTTTTCCGCTCTCTTACGCTTTTTGTAAGCAGGTATTCTATCTGACCGTTTATCGACCTGAAATCGTCTTCTGCCCACTTTGCTATATCGGCCCAGAGCGACTCGGGCAGGCGAAGGACTATCTGTTTGCGGCCGCCGTCCTTTGTCTTCGCCGGGCCGTCTGATCTTTCATTGCCCATGGTTCTGCTCCGTTGTCATCCGGGATCAGTATATCGATCCGCTGTTGACTACAGGCTGGGCGTCCTTGTTGCCGCAGAGAACTACGAGCAGGTTGGATACCATCTGAGCCTTGCGCTCCTCATCAAACTCGACGACTCCGTCATCCGCCAGCTTGTCAAGAGCCATCCTGACCATGCTGACAGCACCGTCCACGATCTTGGCTCTTGCCGCGATGATGGCCGAAGCCTGCTGTCTCTGGAGCATCGCCGCCGCGATCTCTTCGGCGTATGCGATGTGGGTTATCCTGACCTCCTCGATCACCAGGCCCGCGAATGCGACCTTGTCCGCAAGCTCGACCTGCATCTTCTCGGCGATCTCCTGAGAGCTGCCGCGCAGTGTCTGTTCTGCCTTGCCGGATGTGTCATCCTCGAGTCCGTCATCGAACACATCGTACGGGTAGAGCCTTGCCATGTTCCTGATTGTCGAATCCGTCTGGATCGAGAGGAACTCTGTGTAGTTCTCTACGTTGAACACAGCCTTGGTCGGATTATCGACATGCCACAGGACCACGGCTCCGATGATGATAGGGTTGCCGAGCGCATCGTTGACCTTCTGCGTGCCGTTGTCGAGAGTGGATCTCTTCAGGGAGATGGTCTTCTTTACCCTGTTCGCGCCGGTCTTGGAGCTCTTGCGCGACGACGTATCGGCGGCGTTTTCGCCTGTGGCAGCTGCCGCGGCCTGCGCGTCATATGCAGGGTTGTTATATCTTGCGAACGGATTCACATAGAAAAATCCCGGCTTCATGATAGTGCCGTAGTACTTGCCGAACAGCGTGAGCACCAGAGCCTCGTTAGGACGCACGCTCCTGAGTCCTGCGAAGAGGAACGGAAGAACGATGCAGAGGAGGGTTGCGAGCATGATCCTTATGCCGCCGCCGCGCCATGCTGTCGCTCCGCTGATGAAGAGCACAGGTACTGCCAGGCACAGCAGGATCAGGATCACCAGCATGAGCATGCCGCTCGGCGG
>CACYHM010000061.1 GCA_902774195.1 uncultured Eubacteriales bacterium | reverse complement strand
ATCGGGCTGGACGGACGCGGAGATCCTTATGGGGCTGATGCTGCCGGATATCATTCGAAGCCGTGATATGCAAAACGGAAAAGGAGCCGACGAACCGTGATACTGCAAACAGAAAGACTGATACTGCGCCCGTGGACGGAAGCGGACGCGGAGGAATGCTATAAATACGCAAGGGACCCGCGCGTAGGCCCGGCCGCCGGATGGCCCGTGCACACGAGCGCGCAGAACAGCCGCGAGATCATACGAAACGTGCTCTCGGCGCCGGAGACCTACGCCATCGTTCTGAAACAAACGGGCCTGCCCATAGGGAGCATCGGGCTGCACCGTAACGATCTCGCTTCAAAAGAGGACGAAGCAGAGCTCGATGAAAGCTTTGTGAAAGCTACGCATACCGTATGGAAACACCTTATCCGCGATCCTCTGATCTACGATCTGGTATGGAAGGAATCCAGAGACAGAGACGAAAACTGAAATTCCATCCCCTGAGGGGGCTTGTGAGCTATAGATACCGACCTTATACTTCTAGGTGAGAACGATCATAGAAGTTAAAGGGAGGTTTTTTTATGCATATGGCAGATGCTTTGCTGTCACCGGCAGTCGCTACAACGATGTATGCGGCGAGTGCAGCGGCGGCAGGATATTCGATACACAAGCTCAGACAGGATGATGATCCTCAGAAACTGCCTGTCATGGCGGTGACGTCCGCGCTCGTATTCGCGGGACAGATGATCAACTACACGATACCGGGGACGGGATCTTCGGGACACATGTGCGGAGGTATGCTGCTCTCGGCCCTGCTGGGACCGTATGCGGGCTTCCTGTCCATGATAGTCATTCTGACGATACAATGTCTTTTCTTTGCCGACGGCGGACTGATGGCTCTGGGGGCCAACTGCTGGAACATGGCGTTCTACGGCTGCTTCGTCGGCTACTTCCTTATATGGAAGCCTGTAAACGCCAGTAAGTGGTTCGGAGAAGGGCGTTCAGCTGAAAGAGCGCGCATAATCGCAGCATCGATCATAGGCTGCATAGTGACGCTCCAGCTCGGAGCCTTCTCGGTAGTGCTCGAGACCAGCCTTTCGGGCATCACGGAGCTGCCGTTCGGCTCGTTCCTCGCTCTTATGCAGCCGATACACCTTGCCATCGGTCTCGTCGAAGGACTGATCACGGCAGCTGTGCTGGTGTTCGTATACGATTCCCGCCCGGAACTGCTCCAGGGCGTCGAGTTCAGCGGGGAGAGGACTGCAAAGCGCTCCCTGAAGTCGGTAGTCGCCATACTCGCAATAGTAGCGGTAGCGGTAGGCGGAGGACTCAGCCTGCTGGCAAGCTCCAACCCGGACGGTCTTGAGTGGGCGCTGTTCGGCAACAGCGACGGAGGATACTCCTCCAACATGGGACTGGATGAAGAGAACTACGGAGTCAGCAGCCAGGCGGCCGAAAAGGCGGAGTCCGTACAGGAAAAGACTTCATTCCTTCCGGATTACGCATTCCCTGACAATGACTCGGCGGCCGGCACGACGGTATCGGGCATAGTGGGAGCGGCCATCGTGGCCGGAGTCGCGGTCCTGATATGCCTCATAGGGGGATTCTTCCGCAAGAGAAAAATGAAAACCGAATAGACCATACTCTCTTTCTCTCTCAGGATATGGTATATTTAGTAAAGGGCATCAGATGATGCCCTTTATTGGTGAAAAGGCATCTTTTATGAACAAAATGCAGAAAGCTCTGGCCGAGCTCTCAGAGATGGACGAACTGGCGGCGATGCGCTCGCCCGTCCACCGTCTGCACCCCGGCGCAAAGCTCATAACTACGATCGCATACATAATGATCACGCTCTCGTTCGGCAAGTACGATCTTCCGGGCCTGGTGCCGATGGTGCTGTGGCCGGCGATGATGTTCTCGCTCAGCGGAGTAAAGGTGCGCACCTGCTTCTACAAGCTGCGCATAGTGCTGCCACTCGTCATGGCGGTGGGGCTTTTCAATCCATTTTTCGACAGGCAGACGATACTGACGATCGGAAACATAGCGATCTCCGGCGGCGTCATATCCATGATCACACTTATGCTGAAAGGCGTCTTCAGCCTTATGGCGTCGTTCCTGCTGATGGCGACCACAAAGATAGACAGCCTCTGCGCGGCTCTGAGAAAGCTGCACGTGCCGGCGATACTCGTATCCCTGCTCCAGCTGACCTACCGCTACGTGGGGGTGATGACGGAGGAACTCGCAGTCATGACGGATGCCTATCATCTGAGAGCGCCGGGACAGAAGGGCATACACATTTCTGCGTGGGGATCCTTCCTCGGCCAGCTGCTCCTGCGCAGCATGGACCGCGCTCAGGAACTATACTCGAGCATGATACTCAGAGGCTACCACGAGCACTTCCATTACGCGGACATCGACCGCTTCAGAGGACGCGACGCTCTGTACATGCTCGTTTCGGTACTGCTGTTCGTGCTGCTCAGATACGGAAATATTTCACAGCTCGTCGGCGGGCTGGTCGTGAGGTGAATGTATATGATCGAATTTCAGAATGTGGATTTTTCATATGAGAAGGACAGAAAGGTGCTGCACGATATGTCGTTCAGCATAGGCAAGGGCGAGTCTGTAGGCCTCATCGGAGCCAACGGCGCCGGAAAGTCCACGATAATGAAGCTGCTCCTCGGTCTGCTCGGACCGGACAGCGGGAAGGTGCTGATCGACGGCATCGAGGTAAAGAAGGAAACGCTTGGCGACATAAGGGCGAAGCTCGGATTCGTGCTGCAGAATTCCGACAACCAGATGTTCATGCCTACGGTGTACGAGGACATGATCTTCGGGCCTCTCAATTACGGCCTGCCGCGTGCAGAAGCAGACAGAAGGGTGGACGAGGTGCTCGGCCGCCTCGGGCTCGAGTACCTGAAGAACCGGTATAATCATAAGATCTCGGGCGGAGAAAAGCGCATGGCGGCCATCGCAACGATACTCGCCATGGAGCCGGAAGCGATACTCATGGACGAGCCGACTTCAGCGCTCGATCCGTACAACCGCCGCATCGTGATCAATACGATAAAGGGACTCCCTCAGACCAGGATGATCGCTTCGCACGACCTCGACATGATACTCGATACCTGCGACAGGGTCATACTCATCTCGGGCGGGCGCATCGCCGCAGACGGTCCGGTGCGTGAGATCCTGACGGACAGGGAGCTGCTCGAGGCGAATCGCATGGAGCTTCCGTTCTGCTTCGCGGACCGTTGACCTTGTCTAAAACGGGCTTCGATAGTACTATTACTGTGAATGCAGAGATGTATAAGTGAAAAAAAGCAACAGAACAGCAGGCAGATGTAACAGGAGGAAGATGAGCAAAGTATATATAACAGGACACAGGAATCCGGATCTCGACAGCCTCTGCGCCGCACTTTCATACGCGACGCTCAAGAATCTGACAGATCCGGAAAACGAATACGTGCCGGTACACTGCAGCCCTGTCTCGGACAGCGTGCGCAGGCAGATGGAGGCCATGGAGCTTGAGATACCGGCATATAAAAAGGACGTATACCCTAAGGTAAGGGATGTGATGCTGACCTCGCCCGCCCGCATGCAGGCGGAGGCGCCGATATACGATCTTATCAGGACTTACAGCACTGACAAGCCTTCGGTCGTTCCGATCTACGAGGGAGAGGACTTCAGAGGCCTTCTGAGCGTGGACGACATCACGGGATGGTTCCTGACGGACAACAAAGAGGAGATACCCGTATACAGGTTCACCGTGGACAACATCCTCCGGGTCATACCGGGCAGGCTGCTGCACAGAGGCAAAAGTGATATCATCGAAGGCTCGCTTCTCGTAGGAGCGGCCACTTTCGAGTCGTTCTGCGATTTCCTTGAGAGGGTCAGCGGCTGCATAGTCGTACTGGGCACCAGAAGGGAACACATAGAGTATGCTGTCAAAAAGCAGGTGCCGGCTATCATCATCGCAGCGGACGGAGAAGCTCCTGACATAGACTTCAGCGGGTACGAAGGCTCGGTCTTCGCGACTGACCTCGGAACGGCAGAGACACTTAGGAGGGTAAGACTGGCGGAATCCGTCGAGACCATGATGGAGACGGAGACAGAGACCATTGAAGCGGACGACCTTTTCATCGACGGCAAGGCTATCTTCTCGAACTCGCATACAAGAGGGCTGGCGGTCATGGACGGCGGGAAGTTCGCAGGCTTCGTCACCAGAAGATGCTTTCTCGACCTGCCTGAATACAACGTGATCATGGTCGACCACAACGAGCCGGCCCAGAGCATAGACGGCATAGAGACCGCGAACGTGATCGAGATCATAGATCACCACAGGCTGGATTCGCTCTCGACGAAGATGCCTATATTCATCGCGGCGGAGCCTCTCGGAAGCACATGCACGATAGTCTATCAGCAGTTCCTGAGGCACGGGCTCATGCCTGATCAGAAGACTGCCCGTATCCTGCTGACCGGTATCATCGCTGACACCCTCATACTCAGGAGCCCGACGACCACGGCTTCAGACATCAGCACGGCTGAGATGCTCGCGAGGCTGGCGAAGGTGACGAGCATAGAGGAATTCGGCGAGAAGCTCTTCAGCATAACTGACAACCTTGCGATACAGGACCCGAAGGAGATGATACTCTCCGACTTCAAGAAGTACGAGTCGGGCGGGGTAAAGATCGGCGTCGGCCAGTGCGAGTTAACGACTCTGAAGGACGTCGACGCGTATGCGGACAGGTATCTCGGGGCTCTCGCTGAGATCGCAGAAGCACAGGGACTCGACTGGACGCTCCTGATGATCACGGACGTTCTGAGAGAAAAAAGCGTTCTTCTCACGAGCGACCACAGGGCAGCGAGGAACCTGCAGTACAGCAGACTGTCGAAGGGGATGTACAGTATGCCCGGCGTCATGAGCCGCAAAAAGCAGCTCCTGCCGATGCTGATATCCGCGACGACGGTTTAGAAAGGACAGAGAATGGGCGTTAAGACCAACTGGTACAAGGAAGCTGTGGTATACCAGATATACCCGCTGAGCTTCATGGATTCGAACAACGACGGCATGGGGGACATACCCGGCATCATCTCGAAGCTCGACTACATAAAGGACCTGGGCGCGACCGCCATATGGTTCTCTCCTCTTTACGCATCGCCGTGGAGGGACTACGGTTACGACATAGCCGACTACAGGGCGATACACCCGGCGTTCGGCACGATGGAGGACTTCGACAGGCTCGTGGCGGAATGCCACAGGCGCGGGCTCAGGATCATGATGGACGCGGTCTTCAACCATACGAGCAATCAGCATGCGTGGTTCAGAGCCGCTATTGCCGACGAGAATTCGCCTTACAGGGATTACTACATAATCCGCAAAGGAAGGAAGGTAAAGGACAAAAAAGGCAGGGAGGAGCTTCTGCCTCCGACAAACTGGACGTCATCGTTCACCGGTTCTGCCTGGGAGCGGATACTCGGATCGGATGACTTTTACCTCCATCTCTTTGCCCCGGAGCAGCCTGACCTCAACTGGGAGAATCCCGCTGTAAGGGAAGAGATGGCTGACATACTGCGGTTCTGGCTCGACAAGGGAGTGGACGGATTCCGCTTCGATGTATTCAACCTGCTGTCCAAGGTATATCCGCTTCAGGATGACAAGCATCCGCTGAAGTTCCAGAAGGGCACGCAGTACTTCGTGGACGGACCGAGGATGCATGAATTCCTGAGGGAACTGAACGACAGGGCTCTTTCGCTTTACGATACGTATACAGTGGGGGAATCGTACACTCCGGATGAAGAGCACGCCCACAGATACGTAATGGAGGAATCAGGCGAGCTCGACAGCATTTTCGATTTCGAGCACATGATGAGCGACAACCTGGGAGGGACCAAGTTCATCCCGAAGCCGTTCAGCCTCAGAAAGTTCAAGAAAGGTCTCATCGGCCCGCAGCTCAGGCACTACGGTATTGGATGGAACACTCTTGTTCTCGAAAACCACGACTGCGTAAGGTGCGTGAGCCGCTTCGGCATAAATGACAGAAAATACAGGTACGAGGCCGCGACCTTCCTGCCGATCATCACATACTTCGGCTGGGGCACGCCTTTCATCTACCAGGGGCAGGAGATCGGCATGACGAACGCTAAGTTCAGGAGCATCC
>CACYHM010000060.1 GCA_902774195.1 uncultured Eubacteriales bacterium | reverse complement strand
ACTGAGAAAGCAGAAAGGAAGGAGGAAGCATAATGGAAGAGAAGAAAAGTCTCATCAAGAATCCGTCCTTCCAGGCGATACTTACCTCCCTGGTATGTATCATCCTCGGACTGCTGATCGGATACATCGTGCTGCTGCTGATCAATCCGGCAGGAGCGGGTGAAGCCATCAAGACTATCATCCTGAACTTCCTGACCAGATCCAGCTCGATGGCAAGGGCAAAGGCCCTGGGCAACACGCTTGCAAAGACTGCGCCGCTTCTCATGTGCGCGCTCTCGATCTGCTTCTGCTACAAGGTAGGACTCTTCAATATCGGAGCTCCCGGCCAGTACGAAGCCGGCGCGTGCATCGGCCTTTACGCAGCGCTCGCATGGCAGTGCAACTGGATCGTATGCCTGCTGCTCGCGGCCATAGCTGGAGCTGTTGTCGGAGCTATCTCCGGTTTCCTCAAGGCATACCAGAACGTCAACGAAGTTATCTCGGGCATCATGCTCAACTGGGTAATGCTTTACCTGACCAACATGGTACTGTCGAGCAAGAGCGTCAAAGACCCGGCGAGCCCGTACACGCTGAAGCTCAGCATGCACGGCAAGAAGGCTCTGATCCCGAACGCGGGACTCAACACGCTCTTCGCCAACAACTCGACAGTAACATTGGCTATTCCTCTGTCGATACTCTTCGCTATCCTGATCTGGGTCATCCTGACCAAGACGAAATTCGGATACGAGCTCAGAGCCACCGGTTTCAACAAGGAAGCGGCAAAATACGCCGGCATGAAGGAAAAGCAGAACATCATCATCACTCTCGCTATCGGCGGAGCTCTCGCCGGAGTCGGAGCCGCATTCCTCTTCCTCACGGGATATCAGGAATGGTCGACGACACAGACTTCCGTGCCTGGCATGGGATTCAACGGCATCGCGGCTACCTTCCTCGGAGGACTGCATCCGATCGGGACGATCTTCGCATCGTTCTTCATCCAGTCCATCACGGACGGCGGAGCGCTTATCAACAAGTCGGTATATCCTTCGCAGATATCTGACCTGATCTCGGCGATCATCATCTATCTGTGCGGATTCGTACTCTTCTTCAAGTTCGCGCTCAACAACTGGATCAGAAAGAGAGAATCCAAAGAGGTCTCGAAAGTTGACGGTACAGTCATCGACGGCGCTGCGGCCAAGAAAGAAGGAGGTGACAAGTAATGGTATTATTGCTTCAATACACTATTATATTCGCCTCGGTTCTGTGCCTGGTGGCGCTCGGCGGATGCTTCTCTGAACACTCGGGCGTCATAAACCTGGGTCTTGAGGGCATCATGGTAATGGGAGCCCTCGGCGGAGCGGTGACTATGTTCTTCCTCAAGCCGGGGACATCACCGTTCGTGATCGTAGTTGCGACGACTCTCGCGGCGATACTGCTGGGCATGCTCTTCAGCTGCCTGCTCGCCGTTG
This sequence comes from uncultured Eubacteriales bacterium, assembly GCA_902774195.1. The sequence goes on along the minus strand of CACYHM010000060.1, from coordinate 4,850 downwards.
CAAGCATCAACTTCAAGGCAGACCAGACTCTGATCGGTACCGCGATGAACCTGCTCGCCACTGCGGCAGCCAGCGTATTCGTCAGAGCGATGAACACATCGATCAACCCTGACAACGTATCGAGCTCGATACAGTACATCCAGGAGAAGAAAGCTTTCCTGAAGTACTTCGGCAAGTTCGAGTTCAGCTGGTTCATGGTCATGGCTGTGGTACTGCTGATCGTATCGTACGTGCTGCTCTACAAGACCAGATTCGGACTCAGGCTCATGGCCTGCGGTGAGAATCCACAGGCGGCGGACTCCGTCGGCATCAATGTATACAAGATGCGCTGGGCCGGCGTGCTGATCTCCGGATTCCTCGGCGGACTCGGCGGTATCGTGTACATCACGGCCGGAGTATCCGAGTGGAAGTTCGACATGGGCGTTGCGGGCTTCGGCTTCCTCGCTCTTGCCGTAATGATCTTCGGTCAGTGGAAGCCGACCAGGATCGCGGGCGCGGCTGTTCTCTTCGGACTCTTCCGCGCACTGTCGAACGTATACACCGGTATCGGATTCCTTGCAGCGATGCACATTCCGAGCACGGTCTACAACATGCTGCCTTACATCATCTCGCTGATCGTCCTGGCATTCACATCCAAGACGTCCAAGGCGCCGAAGGCAGAAGGAATACCGTACGACAAGGGAATGAGGTAAAAGCTGTTCTGATAGGGAACAAAGCGTTTGGATCATCACGATCCAGATCGAACGGATCAAAACAATTCAAAAGGCGGATGCTCCGGCACCCGCCTTTAATATGATGTAATACTGTTAAGTAACTTTTTTATTCCAGAATGTCCGCCAGGAACGATTCTCCGTCGCCGCGGTAGCCCATGCCGAAGTAGTCGGCGATCGTTGCTGCCATGTCGGCGAATGTGTCCTTTGTTCCGAGGTCGACGCCCTTCTTCAGCGAAGGTCCCCAGATGAGGCACATTACATCCTCCCTTGTGTGGTCCGTTCCGCTGTAGCCGGGATCGCAGCCGTGGTCCGCTGTGACCATCAGGATATCTTCAGGTCTCATCTTTTCCATGAGCTCGCCGAACTGTCTGTCGGCTGTGCTCAGAGCCTCTGTATATCCCGGGATGTCTCTTCTGTGCCCGTATATCATGTCGGTGTCCACGAGGTTCACGTAGCAGACTCCTTCGAAATCCGCATCCGCTATGTCGATGGTCCTTTCCATGTTTGCGACATTGCCGTTGTTCGAATAGCTGAACATCACGCTCTTGCCGGCAAAGATATCGTAGATCTTGCCTACGCCGACAGTTACAAAGCCCTCTGCCTTGAGCGCATCGAGAACTGTCTCGCGCGGAGGCTGCAGGCTGTAGTCGTGACGTCTCACTGTTCTTTGGTACGGCCACTCTCCTTCGAACGGCCTTGCGATTATGCGGCCGACTCCGTGTTCGCCCTGCATGATCTCTCTCGCCTTGTGGCAGATCTCGTACAGCTCTTCGATCGGCACGACAGCCTCGTGGGCCGCGATCTGCAGAACGCTGTCGGCGCTCGTGTATACGATCAGATCGCCCGTCTCAACGTGCTGCTTTCCGTAATCCCTTATCACATCCGTGCCCGAGTATGGCTTGTTGCAGAGTATGCCTCTGCCCGTCGCTTCGCTGAGCTTGTCGAGGACCTCCTGAGGGAAGCCGTCCGGATATGTAGGAAGAGGCTTAGGCGATACCATGCCGGCCATCTCCCAGTGGCCTACTGTCGTATCCTTGCCGCGGGATTTCTCGTGCATGCGGCAGAAGCAGCCGTCGACATCTTTCTTCGGATCGAAGAAGGATGTGCCGGCGATGTTTCTGAGGCCCATCTTCTCCATGAAAGGAACTTTCAGCTTACCGCTCTTATAGCATGTGCCGAATGTATCAGCTCCCTTGTCGCCGAAATCCGCAGCATCAGGAGCTCCGCCTATGCCGGCGCTGTCGAGCACTATCCAGAATACTCTCTTGCTCATATTACTTACCTTCACTCTCCGGGGCTTCTTTTTCTCTTTCCTTGTCTTCCTTTATCATCATGCGGATCGCTTCGATCGCGACCCTGATCGCCTTGTCGGTGTCATGCTCCTGCTTGTTCGGAAGGCCGAGCTTTTCTCTTTCCTGATTGGCTACGACCAGGAAGACCGAGCCGACTCTCACCTTGCGGTATGCTCCGACTATGAACAGTGTCGCTGATTCCATTTCAGAAGCCTTGCATCCGAGGCGGAGCCACGCCTGCCATTTGTTCAGAAGCTCGTAGCTGTTAGGAAGGGCTTCAGGCATGTGCTGTCCGTAGAATGCGTCTTTGCACTGCACGACTCCCTGGTGGAACGGGTACTTCAGCTTGCGTGCTGCCCTGACGAGCGAAGCTGCGACATCGACATCAGGAACTGCAGGATATTCGATAGGAGCGTACTCCTTTGAAGTACCGTCCATGCGGACTGCTCCTGTCGCGACCACGATGTCTCCGCCCTTGACGTTGACGTCCATGCCGCCGCAGGTGCCGACCCTGATGAAGGTCTTGCCGCCTACATTGGCGACCTCTTCGAGAGCGATAGATGCGGACGGTCCGCCAACTCCGGTACTCGTGCAGCTGACCTTGACGCCGTCAAGATAGCCCGTATAAGTTACATACTCACGGCTGTCGGCGATCTTCTTTGCATCGTCGAAGTAGGCCGCGATCTTCGGGACCCTGTGAGGGTCGCCCGGCAGGATGACATACTCACCTACATCTCCAGGCTTCAGTCCTACGTGATACTGATAACCGGCTCCTTCTGTGTAATCTACCATAATGTGCTCCTTGTATTTATCTTGCTTCTTGTTTTAACTTTATTATAAATCTTGTTACTTTATTACGTTTTTACTTTCCTTCTGCTGCTTTAGCGGCCTTTACGACCTTGCTGGTTCCGAGGCGCTGTGCTCCGATCTTCAGGAATTCAGCCGCGTCATCCAGCCCGCTGATACCGCCGGAAGCTTTGACTTTTACGTCTTTGCCGACGTTCTTTACCATAAGCTTCACATCGTCAAGTGTTGCGCCGCCTCCTCCGAAGCCTGTCGAAGTCTTGATGAAGTCTGCACCTGCGAGCGTAACGATCTCACAGAGCTTCACTTTCTCTTCTTCTGTCAGCATGCATGTCTCGATGATGACCTTGAGGATATGATCTTCGCAGATGTCCTTGAGCGTGCGGATCTCTTCTTCGATAGCTTCCCACTTTTTGTCCTTGACCCAGCCGATGTTGACGACCATGTCGATCTCGTCTGCTCCGTTGTCGAGTGCGTCGCTCGTTTCGAAGGCCTTTACAGCCGTCGTATTATATCCGTTCGGAAAACCGATGACTGTGCAGATCGGAAGTCTGCCGCCCGAGTAGGCCTTGGCCTGTGCGACGTATGAAGGAGGGATGCAGACGCTTGCGGTCTCGTACTTCATGCCGTCGTCAATGAGTGCCTTGATGTCGTCCCATGTCGCAGTCTGCGCGAGAAGGGTATGATCGCAGTATTTCAGAATGTCTTTAGTCTCCATTAGAATCGCTCCTTTTTGCTTGTTCTGCAGTTTACCTACATAGATATTCTACTACATATTGTTTACCGATTGCGACAGCAATGTGCAGATTGTGATACAATTACACGCGTAATTCGGGTGCAGGGCTTTCACTTACGGAATCAGCTGCACAGAAGACAAGAAACGGAGAATAAAAATGGCAGATACCATAGCGGCCATATCAACTGCGCCGGGCGAAGGCGGCATAGGAATAGTGAGGGTCAGCGGACCCGCGAGCGAAGGAATCATGAGGTGTCTCATGAGGGACTGTCCTTCAGAGATCGAACCGCGTCACGCTTACGTCGGAAAGGTCGTCAGGGACAGCTCGGACAAAGATGCCGAGGTCATCGATGAGGCGGTCTTTCTTTACATGAAGGCTCCTGCTTCGTACACCGGAGAGGATATGCTCGAGATACAGGGCCATGGAAGCAATGTTTCGCTGAAGTCGATACTGGACGCGGTGCTTTCTCTCGACGGAAAGCTGATGCATCAGGGAGAGACAGGAAGAGAAGCTTATGCAGTACGCATGGCTGATCCGGGCGAATTCACAAAACTCGCGTTCCTGAACGGAAAGATGGACCTTTCTCAGGCCGAAGCCGTTATAGACATCATAAAGGCGAAATCTGATCTTTCGCTCGAGATAGCTGAGGGACAGAGAGCCGGAAGGCTTAGCGAAGCTATCCAAAGCATAAGAAGCGGACTTCTCGATGTTCTCGCGCAGATGGCCGTGGATATCGACTATCCGGACGAGGACTACGACGATGACTCCGGGGCATACAGCGAGATCATAAGCCAGCTCAGATGGACACTCTCGGAGGTTGATGAGCTGCTGTCCACAGCGTCTATAGGCAGGATCGCAAGAGAAGGCGTAAGAGTCGTCATCGTTGGCAAGCCAAATGCCGGCAAGAGCTCTCTCATGAACGCTATACTCGGCGAAGGAAGGGTCATCGTGACTGATGTGCCCGGAACGACGCGCGATACTGTTGAGGAGAGCGCATCTCTTGGCGGAGTCCCTATAGTGCTCATAGATACTGCGGGCCTTCGCGATTCGGATGACAAGGTCGAAAGGATCGGTATCGAAAGGACTACTAAGGAGATCGCCGGCGCTGATCTTCTCATCATAGTGCTCGACGGCAGCCAGGAGCTGGACGAAGAGGACGACAATGTGATCAGCTTCATCAGGAGCATGAGCACCGACCACATGCTTGTCGTTATAAATAAGGAGGACCTCGGAAGGACGATCACGGAAGCTTCCGTACTCGAAAAGCTGCCGGGAGTCAGGATAATCAGCACTTCTCTTCTCGG
>CACYHM010000059.1 GCA_902774195.1 uncultured Eubacteriales bacterium | reverse complement strand
CGATACGAACCCATACATGCATGGCTCAGTCAGATGACTGGGCCAATTTTAATTGAAAAAGAAACGGAGGAATCACAATGACAGACGAAAACACGAATATCCCGACATACAGAATGAGGATGGCCGAGGTCAAATCCTGGATATTCAGATATGTCTTCACTTATTACAATACGGTACGAATATATACGTCTAATTCGGATGGGCTTCCGCCGGTAGCTTACAGAAAGCAACTGGCTGTTGAAGTCCTGGCGGCTTAAATCAATTTTGGGGGTTTAGAGACTGCACTTTTCTTGACATCTCCACAAATAGGGTTTGCTAGTAAAGCGCGATCCGCAACCGCAGTATTTGCAAGGGCTTCAGAAAATTCTTTTAATTTGTCCTCCGCCATAAAAGCCCGAGATTTGAACGATCCCGGGCTTTTCAATAACGTCATTTTCTGAATCAACATAGCCATTTTTGAAAGCAATGACTATATTGATTTGTTTGTTGCATTTTACGACAGAGTTACAGTGGGAACGCAGCAGCCTCCATATAGAGACCCTGCAATACTTCAAGAAAATGGACTAGGCTCTCACGGGCATCATTCTTATGTGTACACAACACACAGGAAAATGTCTCACGGCAATCATATGGTATCCACGCGAACTGCCCGCTGTGATCGTTAAGGAATCCCGGAGCGAGGCATACTCCTCTGCCTGCGCTGACATTGGTCAGAGTCGTATCGTGATCGTGCGAATTGAAATAGTCGATGCGGCCTGTGGAGATGAGCCTCTGTTGGACTGATCTGAGGGCAGCAGGAGAGCCTCCGCCGACCATTAGAGTGCGGCCATAGAGATCTTCTTCGCGGATAAGATTCTTTTCTGCAAGCGAATCATCCCTTCTGGCGATGAGATAGACTCTGCTTTCGAACAGATCATGAACATTGACAGAAGGGATCTGCCTCGTCTGCTCCTTCAATGCAAATAATAAATCTGATTCGTTCTTCAGAAATGCCTCAAGCCCTCCGGTGTACATGAACTGAGGCTGTATCTGTACTTCAGGCCGATCTTCGGCCATGATGCGGATTGCTTCAGGAAGGAAGTATACCGATGATCTCGTCATCATGTTGATGGATATGCTGTCTGTGTATTTCGCGCTGTAATTCTGACCCTGCTCGATAGCTCGCTTCAGCTGCTCCCGAAGAGAGGTCACAGTAAGCACGAATTGCTCGCCCGCAGGAGTCAGACTTGCTCCCTTGCCGCTTCTTTCGAATATGGCAAAGCCGATCTCATCTTCGAGCAGCCTTATCTGATAAGAAAAAGTCGGCTGGCTGACGAACTGGTTCTCGGCAGCTCTTGTGAAGTTGAGTGTATGCGCAAGCTCTATGCAGTAATCGATCTGTTTCGAATTCATGGCGGAGCCTCCCTGATGACAATTTAATTATTAAATCAATTATATACTAATTGGATTGGATAATCCAATCATATCGTGCGACAATATAGCTGTCAGAAAGATAAAGAAAAAACACAGACACATAGATATAAGGAGGCACACAATGGCTAAGACACTTATCGCATATTTCTCAAGAGCAGATGAGAACTACTTCGGCGGAGCAATGAGATACGTAAAAGTTGGCAACACCGAGATCGTATGCAACGACATGAAAGATATGATCGATGCTGACATGTTCAAGATAGAAATGAAGGATCCGTATTCACCTGTATACATGACATGCATCGAAGAGGCCAAGAAGGACTTGAGAGCAAATGCCCGTCCTGAGCTTGTAAGCATGCCGGGCAGCATCGATGAGTACGATACCATCATCCTTGCATATCCGAACTACTGGGGGACATTCCCGATGGCAGTTGCGACCTTCATCGATAACTTCGACTTCACCGGCAAAACGGTTCTTCCGCTTTGCACGAATGAAGGCAGCGGAATGGGAAACAGTGAAGCAGACCTTCGCAAGATGATGCCGGGAGCTAAGATCAAAGGCGGACTTTCGATCACAGGCAGCAGGGCATCGAGCGCATCCGGCTCAGTAAAGAAGTGGCTCGCAGATAACGGAGTGATTTAAGGCGGAAGCAATTATTAACAAGGAGAATAACCACAATGAAGAAAGATGTGATGATAGTCACCGGCGCAGGACAGATCAGCATGGCAATAGCACGCAGGACAGGTTTTGGCAAAAAGATAATCCTCGGCGATAAGAATATGGATAACTGTGAGTCCATTGCAAAGATCATGAATGACGCAGGCTATGATGTGGAGCCGTTCGAGATGGATCTTTCATCAAGGGAATCCATCAAGGCGATGATCGCCAAGGCTCAGGAGTACGGTGAGATCAAGCATATGATCAATGGTGCCGGGGTATCTCCATCACAGGCATCAATAGAGACAATACTCAAGGTCGATCTGTACGGAACGGCTGTGCTTCTCGAAGAAGTCGGCAAGGTGATCGCAGAAGGCGGAGCGGGAGTCACTATCTCAAGCCAGTCCGGCTGGCGTATGCCGCAGCTCACTCCGGAGCAGGACAGAGCTCTTGCCATGACCCCGACAGAGGAACTCCTATCGGTCGACTTCCTCCAGCCTGACAGGATAGAGAACACACTTAAAGCATATCAGCTTGCGAAACGCTGCAATGAGAAGCGCACCATGTACGAAGCAGTACGCTGGGGCGAGCGGTGTGCAAGGATCAATGACATAGCCCCGGGAATCATTGTGACGCCGCTGGCAATCGATGAGTTCAACGGCATCAGAGGTGATTTCTATAAAAACATGTTCGCTAAGTGCCCTGCAGGCAGACCGGGAACGGCAGATGAGATGGCAAATATCGCAGAGCTTCTGATGAGCGATGCCGGAGCATTCATAACAGGCTCAACATTCCTCGCAGACGGAGGAGCAACAGCATCATATTATTACGGACCACTTCAGCCGGGTCTTGAGACAGGCATGGAAGAAGGAAGACAGTAAGAGCGGATCGCAAACCAGGAAAGAATGCAGCAGAACAGTTTTAGGAGGATGAGGGATGATAGAAAACAGTTTTTTCCCAGAGATACACGGGAATTTCGGATTCGGATGCATGAGACTTCCGATGAAGGATGAGCAAGTAGATTATGATGAGTTCAGCCGCATGGCAGATGAATTTATCAATACCGGCTTCAACTATTTTGATACCGCACATGGTTATCTGAATGGCAAATCTGAAATTGCCATCCGTGAGTGTGTAGCTAAAAGATATGACAGAAGCCAGTTTCTTCTGACCAATAAGCTGACTACGCCGTATTTCAACTCACAGGAAGATATTCGCCCGTTTTTTGAACAGCAGCTTGAGTGGTGCGGGGTAGATTACTTCGACTTCTACCTCATGCATGCTCAGGACAAGAACAATTACCAGAAGTATAAGAAGTGCAAGGCGTATGAGACATGTTATGCGCTAAAAGAGGAAGGCCTGATTCGTCACTTCGGCATCTCATTCCATGATAAAGCTGATGTGCTGGATTTGATCCTGACTGAACATCCGGAGGTTGAGATCGTGCAGATCCAGTTCAATTATGTGGACTATGAGGATGCTTCTGTTGAGAGCCGTAAGGTATATGAAGTCTGCGAGAAGCATGGCAAGCCGGTGATCGTAATGGAGCCGGTCAAGGGAGGAAGCCTTGTGAACCTTCCGGAAGAAGCGGATAAGATCCTTCGTGACCTTAACGGTGGCAGCAACGCAAGCTATGCGATACGTTTTGCAGCAAGCTTCCCGAACATGGCGATGGTACTTTCCGGAATGAGCAATATGTCTCAGATGGAAGACAATCTCAGCGCTATGAAGGACTTTGAGCCGCTTAATGAAGCAGAGCTGGAAGCGGTCAATAAAGTCTGTGATATATTCAAAAGCCTGAACCTGATCCCGTGCACTTCCTGCAGATACTGCATCGAGGAGAATGAATGCCCGAAGGGCATACGCATCCCTGATCTGTTCTCAGCTCTTAATGCAAATGAGGCATTCCATAACTGGAACACGGGATACTATTACAACAACATCATCACAGGCGGCGGTCACGGCAAAGCCTCGGACTGCATCAGGTGCGGAAAGTGCGAGAAAGTATGCCCGCAGCACCTGCAAATCCGTGAACTGCTGAAGGATGTTGCGAAGACCTTTGAAGCTTAATATAGTAGAGCTGGAGTAAAGATATGTATAAGAAATATATCAAACTGACATCATTATTATTGGCATTGCTCCTGGTCATCTCGCTATCTGCGTGTGGATCATCATCCGATCAGACTGCTAACGAGGAAGCACAGGCAGATGTGACCGCGGGAGCTGAACAGGAAAATGATACCGATACTGCTGCTTCGTCAGGCAGCGATACTCTGGTAGTATATTTTTCAAGAACAGGCGAGCAGTACGAAGTCGGTGTCATAGAAAAGGGAAACACGGCTATCGTTGCAGATATGATCATCGATAAGACAGGTGCTGACAGTTTTGAGATCCTGCCTGATGACGATCATTATCCATATACGTATGATGAGCTGACAGATGTTGCGAAGAAAGAGCAGAACGAAAGTGCAAGACCTGCATATGCAGGCGAAGTCCCTGGCCTGTCGCAGTACAGCAGGATATTCATAGGAGCTCCGGTATGGTGGGGCGACTGGCCAATGATCATGTATACTTTTTTCGAGAATAATGCTGATGCACTTGCGGGCAAAACACTGATACCGTTCTCAACACATGCAGGAAGCGGACTCTCGGATTTTGACGGAAAACTGTCATCAGCCTGCCCGGACAGTACAGTTGGAGAAGGTCTGGCAATAAGGGGAAGCGATGCACAGAACGAACCGGAAAGGGTACAAAGCGAAGTGAACGATTGGCTGTCAGGAGTTGGATATACAGAACAGAAGAAATAATCATGAACGCTGAAGAAAAGATCAAAGAAATCTATAAACAATATTGGAAATGCATGATAGATAAGGATGAGGCAGGACTGAGAGATCTGATGTCAGCTGATTATTATCTCATGCACATGACAGGCGCCAGGCAGTCAGCAGATGAATTTGTATCAGGTCTCATAGGAGGTACATTCAATTATTATTCTGCGGATCGTGATGACATTCAAGTCAGTATCAACGGCGATACGGCAACGATGGTCGGAAAAAGCAGAGTGCTTGCCGCAGTGTACGGGGGAGGCCGGCACAGATGGCGTCTTCGCGGAGACTTTACTCTTAGAAAAGAAAACGGAAAATGGAAGCTGACCAGCTCTAAAGCATCAACATATTGAAGAGGAGTACTATAATGGAAAACAAATTATATGATCTGACCAGAAAACGACGTTCTGTCCGCAGATACGGATCGAAACGCATAGATGATGATGTCATAAATGAGATCATGAAAGTAGCCTTAACTGCTCCGACATCATTTGGCCATAAGCCTGTTGAATATGTAGTCGTACGCGATCATAAAATGATTCGCAGCATAGGAGCCTGCAAACAGATGGGCGGCTCACAGATAAATGGCGCTGATACAGTAGTTGTTGTAATGGTAAAGACTGCTGATAAGCGTGCTGCGGAGTTCTGGATAGAGGACGGGGCAATTGCTTCATCGTATATCCTTCTGGCTGTGGAGCAGTATGATCTCGGAGCATGCTGGGTACATATCCGGAACCGCAGCGGCAGAAAGAAATCGTCGGATGAAGAAGTCCGTGACCTGCTTGGTATCCCTGACGGGTATGCTGTGCTGAATCTTATAGCGCTGGGAGGCAAAGGTGAAACGAAACGGGCTTACCGGGAAGAGGATTTTGATTTCGGGAAAATCCATTATGAGAAATATTGAACTGTCTTAACGAGAGGTCGCAGATAATGGCACGTATGTCCGGATCGAGAATATGGAAGTGAAGACGATCCCTGTTGTGGAGCACGATTACGGCTTCCGGACAAGATAAAAGCCCGCGTCATGCGGGCTTCGCTTCTGCAAAGACCTTTCTGTAATACCAGTATTCTGCCGTTTCCTTGTCGTCGGCCTCCCGGATGGTCGGCTTTCCGCAGTCCGGGCAGCAGCCGTAGTTGGGATTTCCTTCAAAGAGGAAGTGACAGCTGGTACAGATCCGGATATCGTTGTTCTTCATTTTCATAGAGTTCCTTTCTGAACCGCTCGGGCGGCATATAATCGATTTTTGCTTTGGCGGCTTGGATCTGCTGATCCTTTCGCGGTATGTGATAGATCTGTTCCCCGCGTTTAAAATTGGCGCCGGTCTGCTTGAAGTGAAACGGCACTTCGTATTTCACACACTGGCACATGGTATCCATGACCCAGGTATAATCGCAGAGCCGGGCCTCATCACCGGATTCACCGCCGCAGACCACCTGGTCGATCTCTTTCCCGTATTTTTCAAGGAAACGCTCGATGTT
>CACYHM010000058.1 GCA_902774195.1 uncultured Eubacteriales bacterium | reverse complement strand
GATGCAGGTTCTGTCGAGATATGCCACAGCGCCATGGTCATCCTGCGAAGTTCGCTCATTCGTCTCATGTTCTCAGCCGAGTCTTCAGCCTCGGCCTTTTTTACTGCTTCATCAAGCATTTTGAGAGCCTCATCGCGGTATCTTCTGATATACATGCTGCAGGCGTCTGCAGCGATGCCGAAGGCCTCGAGCTCTGCCTTTTCATCTTCGGCCGCGGCACCGGCGAGCGATTCTCTGATCTCTTCTCTGATGCCTTTCCATCCCTTTTCCAGCAGTTTACGGTAAGCAGGAAGGACGTGCCCCGAATGGAAGTGAGTAAGGAGGCCCGTCGATGCGCCGAAGACGAATTCCTCAAGTTCTTCAGCATCTCTTCCCTCTGCATATCCGTCTGCAAGTATCTCGTCCGCCTCGCGTCTTGCATCCATCGAGACAGAGGCGCGTCCGGCCGGATCGAAATCCGCCGCTGTCTTCATCGGCAGATTCACGTTCACCGTGTACCTGAAAAGGAATCCCGCAAGGATATCATCTTCGAGAATGATGACTTTTCTTCTCTGCAGCGCCTTCTCGAGTCCGCGTGCAAACTGGACGCATACAGGGCGGTCCGCATACTCCGCTATCGCTTCCCTGTAGGATTCGTCCAGAAGCTGTACGTTTTCCAGCTGCACATACTCGTTCCTGTTGTTCTTCAGTCTCTTTATTCTTTCGCTTGTGCTGTACATTCCTGCTTATCTCCTGTTTTGTTATCCGCCGGCTCACAGCAGGGCCGTGAGTCCGCTTCCTTTCTGAAGCTCATATCTCTTCATGATCAGAGCTTTTCCGAGCTTTATGAGCGCTCTTTCCATAGGGATGCGCTTATCCGGATCGGTGACCGAGGTGACCTCCATGACCTTGGAATCTCCGACAGTCCTTCTGATGATCTCAGTGCCCGCGTATCCGGCAGAATCCGCCATGACATCGTCTATCCACATCTTTCTGAATCCTTCAGTGCGGTAGAGCGGGAATTCGACGATCTCATCGTAGAGAGCGGTCAGCTTCTCCCTTGTCATGTCGTACACATCCTCTATGCATTTCTCAAGATCCGCCGCGCATTTTTCCGTCTCGGCGGATCCGTCGCCGGCGTATCTCCTGTTTGCCAGAGCGAAGAAGAGATTTCCTATGACATTTCCGATGTCGTAGCCGGCAGGTCCGTAGAAGGCGAATTCCGGATCGAGCACCTTTATGCCCTTTTCGTTTATGAATATCGAGCCGGAATGCAGGTCCCCGTGCAGCAGAGTCTGAGCGTTGTTCATGTAGTTCAGTCTCAGCTTTGCCACTTCCGTATGCAGCTCCGTATCGCTGTAAAGCTCTTTCCCGACGAAGTCCTCATTTCCCGGGAATATTATGTTCCCGCCCTTATAGTCGTAATACGGCTCGGTCAGGACAAGGTCCTCCGTGATCTTGCAGAGTTCAGGATTCGTATAGAACTTCACGTTCTGCTTCTTTTGCTCGGCATCCATCACAAGATCGGTCATAGGCAGCAGGGTGTCTGCCATGAATGTCGAGATATTATCCGCCAGATGACCGTAGAAGCGGTTTGCCGCCAGTGCCTTCCTGAGGTTCTCATAGTCGGATACGTCCTCCATTGCAGTCGCGTGCATGACCTCATCATAATCGTAGACCTCAGGCACCATGTCCGGAGCCATCTCGTGCTCGAGCTTCAGGATAGAAGCCTCGATGCTGCTCCGGTTCATGTCGAGAGGCCGTCCCGAAGACCTGAGCAGTCTGTCGGCCTGCTTTATCACGAGGGAGCGGCCGCTTTCCTTTGACCTGATGATGAATACATAATTGATGTTGCCGTCTCCGATCTCGCGGCATTCTGTTTCCTCTCCCTTTTTGAAGAATCCCAGTTTATCGGCAGCATACTCCCTGGCCGTCTCCGTATCCATCAGAAAGAATTCATCGTATCTGTTATTATCTTTTTCCATTTTTCTTTTCCTTATGCTGTTCACAATCCATCGTCAGATAGTATAAAATTGTTAGCTGAGGTGACAGCTATGCATAAAATCGAACGACATTCCGAAATAATGAGGCTGATCAGCGAGCATGGATGCCTTGTCGTATCCGACGCCTGCGAGCTGCTCAGATGCAGCGACCAGACTATACGAAGGGATCTGCAGGAGCTCGAGGAACAGGGAAAACTGAAGCGCGTCCACGGAGGCGCATATATCCCCGATCCCGACTTCCGCTTTGCGCCGGTACAGCTCCGCGCCAGGCTCATAGTCGAAGAAAAGAACCGTATGGCGCAGCTGGCAGCTGACAGATATATCACCGGCGGCGATATCCTGATGCTCGACGCGAGCACCACCTGCGATGCGCTCGCCAGGCTTCTGCTGTCTTCAGGTCCGAAGACCACCATCATCACCAACTCTTTTGCGACAGTCAGTGAATACGCCGGCTCACAGTCCGATTCCGTGCTCATCGTTCCGGGCGGCAGATTCATGAGGCACACAGCTTCCGTAGAAGGTCCGGATGCGGTCAGCGGCATCTCTTCATATGTCGCCGACAAAGCCTTCATCAGCTGCAGCGCCATCAGCCGCGAGTTCGGCATGCTCGATAATTACGAGTACCAGCGCGATGTAAGGCTCGCGATGCTTTCACACGCGAGAGAGAAGTACCTGATCATCGATCATACCAAATTCGATGACCGCGCAAATGTAGTCATATCCGATTTTACAAATATAAACGGAGTCATTACCGACTGCGAGCCTGACGATGACTGGAAGAGATTCTTCGAAGGCCTCGGCATCTCGGTGATCTGGCAATGACCCCACATCCTTTTAAACTATGCTGTTGGCTCTGAGCCTGTTTTCAGACCAGACCGGATAATACGTGAATACAAGATTCGCCGGATCCGGTTCGTATGTCGTGTATCCAGCCTCCTGCTCGGCGCTGATCTCGAACGTCCTGTTGCATATGGCCACCAGACCCTGGATGGTCGCCTGTCTGAATCCATTTTTGAGAACTACCGGCTTGCCGCTTAGGCTCGCTATCATCCTGCAGAGGGTCTCAGACTGGAATCCGCCTCCGCATCCGAGGATGTGGTCCGGATCGTTTCCGCTTATGTCTATCAGGCGCCTGAGCTGCTCGTATGTCGCACAGGCGATGTCAGCCAGAACGGCGTACATGAGATCGAACCTGTTGACGTTGTCCTGCAGAGGGGATCTCATGAAGAAGCCTCCGCATCTGAGGGACTGCTTGCGGTAGAACAGCAGCGACGAGAACGATGCCGTGCACCTTATCTCAGTCATTTCAGAGTAATACTTCTCGATCTCATCATAGTCGACATCAGGGAAGAACTGGTTCTTCATCTTCTGATAGTTCAGACCGGTGACTCCCGGATTCATCTCTATCTGATAATTGTGTCCCCCCAGGTTCGCGTCGGTCCACACTCTCTCCTCTCTGTCGTAGAAGAAGTCCTTCTTAAGAGTGACGACCGGAGAAGTGGTGCCGGAGACTATAGCGATGTCCCCTTCCTTTATGTCGGTCTGCATGATGCCGATCTGCGTGTCAGCTCCGCCCACTATGAAAGTTGCTCCCTCGGCAAGGTTGAACCTGTCCCTGAACTCATCCTTGATGTGTCCGAGCCTGGACCCGCTCTCTACGAGTTCAGGAAGGATATCTATGTCTATCCCGTACCAGTCGCATATCCTCGTCGACCACTTCCTCTTCTGGAGGTCGTAGAGCTGTGTCTCGGACGCCTGGGAATACTCCATGCAGGCTTCGCCTGTCAGTATGTATCCGATCCACTCGCTGAGGCTCGTGATCTTGCTGATCCTTGAGTACTGCTCGAAGTCCTTCATCTTGAGTCCGAGCAGCTTGCCTGCCCCGAAGTCCTCCGTGACCCACTTTCCGGACATCTTGTAGATGGTCTCCTTGTTGCTGACAGCGCCTACATACTCCTTGCCCCTGTTGTCGATGTTAGGCAGACCGAGGAAGACCTTGCCGGTCTTGTCGATCAGCATGAACGTCTGGCGGGCTGCCGCAGACGAGATCGCATCCACTTTGATGTCGGGATGCTCCGCGCAGAGCTCGGTGCAGGCGGATATGAGTTTGTCTTCCCATTCCTGCGGCACGATGTACTGCGCATCCTCGTAGCGGTCGTCCCTGTAATACTTGTTGTCAAAGCTCTTCAGTCCCAGAATCTCGCCGTTCGAGTCCACGAGGCTCACGCGGCTGTTGCCTGTACCCAGGTCAAACATCAGATAATACTTCATTACTTGCTAAGCTCCTTGTTGAATAAAATACGGCTGTAATCTCCGCCATCGACCCATGCTTTGAGACCTTCGTTGAGTATCCTCGACTGGTGGTCCGTGACCTCGAACGATGCTCCGCAGATATGCGGCATCAGGAGGACGTTGTCGAGCTCAAGGAAGCGTGTATCCTTCTCTGTCTCAGGCGGCTCGTTGTCGAGCACGTCTATGACCGCTCCGGCGATCTTCTTCTCTTTCAGTACATCGTAGAGAGCGTCGCAGTCGACCATGACTGACCTCGCGGCGTTCACGAAGAGCGCAGTCGGCTTCATGGAGTTCAGCAGCTCTCTTGTTACTATGCCCTTAGTCGAGTCGAGTACCGGGACGTGGATGGTGATGATGTCGCTCTCCCTGAACAGCTCCTCCATGGAGATGTTGCGGAATCCGTCCTGGTCTCCCTCAACGAACGGATCGTAGAACGATACCTCGCAGTCGAATGCAGCGAGTATCCTTGCGACGATGCGGCCGATCCTTCCGTATCCGATGATGCCGACCTTCTTGCCCATGAGCTCGTGGCCCATCCAGAGGAAGTACGGAGTCGTTCCGGCGACCCACTTGCCGTCCTTTGCCCACTCTACGGCAGGGATGAGCTTTCTCTCGAACGCGAGCATGCCGGCGACCACCATCTCGGCTACAGCCTGGTTGTTGCGGCCCGGTGTGCAGAGGATAGGGATGCCGTGCTTCGTGCAGGCTTCGACGTCGATGTTCGCAGGAGTTCCTCTGCAGTCGCCGATCGCCTTGAGCCCGTCATATCCGTTCAGGACCTTTTCAGTGACTCTGTCGAGTTCTGTGATCAGAACGTCAGGTTTCTCCTTCAGAAGATGCTCGAGCATCTCGTCCTCATAGTATCTCTCGCCTGTTACGGTCCATGGCTCGTAAACGACCTCGCTGAACAGTGTCTTCAGTTCTTCGAGGCATGCTTCGTTGTATGGAGCTCTTACATAAGCTTTCATTTTACGTGATCTCCCTTCTGTTGTTCTGACGCAATAAAAGCCGGCGTTTTACAGCGCCAGCTTAAGTACTTCGATAAACTTTTCCTTATCGAGCGGATAATAGTGCCCTACTGTCGATGTGCCGTTCGAAGTGGCTCTGTCCGCCATCTCTTCGAAGTGGCTGTCATCGATCTCCATCTCAGTGAGCGTGGTCCTGAGTCCGAGCATCTTATAGTATTTATAAAGCTCATCCGCGAGAAGAAGAGTCATCTCTTTGTCGCTCTTTCCGGCGCGCTCTATGTCAAAGAGCTGCTCCGCGAGCTGGGCGGACTTCTCAGGATGATGCTCCGCGATATATTTCACATATGCCAGCAGGACTACGGCCATGCCCTCTCCGTGGTTTATATCGTACTGACCGGAGAGCTCGTGCTCTATCCTGTGGGATGCCCAGTCAGGCTCGCGGCCTGTCTCGAGGCTGTTGTTGTGGGCGACAGTGGCGAGCCACTGCACCTCTGCTCTGGCGTCGTAGTCCGACGGATCCTTCATAACGCGCTCAGCGTTGATGAGCAGCGCCTTTGCGGCGCCTGTTATCATATAGTCCGTCGTATCGACATGCTTTGTATTCGTGAAATAACGCTCTATCATGTGACTGAGTATATCGGAAAGTCCGCACGCAGTCAGATACGGCGGAAGGCCGAGCGTATACTCAGGATCGAGCACCGCAAACTTAGGTATGACCTTCTCATCCTCGTAACCGGCCTTGACTACTCCGTTGCTTATGATAGTCGCCGTAGAGGTCTCGGAACCCGAAGACGGGATAGTGGATATGGCTCCGATAGGCAGGGCCTCTGCAGGGACAGCCTTGCCGTCGTAGAAGTCCCAGACGTCCCCGTCATAAGGGATGCCCATGGCGATGGCCTTTGCTGTATCCATCGAGCTGCCGCCGCCTACTGCAAGCAGAAAGTCCACTTTTGCCTTTCTGCCTTCTTCTATAAGTTCTCTGATGAGCTCTACGCGCGGGTTAGGCTCGACTCCGCCGTTGGCTGTGAATCTGATGCCCAGCCTTTTGCACATCGATTCGATCTCATCGTAGATGCCCAGTCTCACGGCAGATTTCGTGTGCACCATCATCAGAGAGGTGACCTTCATCTCTTTAAGGAGTTCTTCGACTCTCGGATACGGATCCCTGCCGAAGATTATCCTTGCAGGATTC
>CACYHM010000057.1 GCA_902774195.1 uncultured Eubacteriales bacterium | reverse complement strand
TGGAAGCTCTCAGGCTGGTAGGCCTTGAAGACAAAGCGGGCAACCTGCCTTCAGCGCTCAGCGGAGGACAGATGCAGAGGATCTCGATTGCGAGAGCTCTTGTAAAGAACCCTAAGATAATCCTTGCGGATGAGCCTACTGCGGCTCTCGATTACGAGACATCGATAATGGTGCTCAAGGTCATCGAGCAGATCGTAAGGGAGCGCAAGACGACAGTGCTCATGGTGACACATAACCCTGAGCTGGCAAAGATGGCCAACAGAGTCATCAAGCTCAGAGACGGTAAGATCTCAAGCATAAGAGTCAACCTGCATCCGCTGAAAGCAGAGGATCTCGTCTGGTAAGGAGCAGAGGCTGAGAGGGCAACGATGAAAAAAACCCAGTGGAAAGACGCTATAAGAAATATAAAGAAGCGGATAGTCTCGTATCTGTCGATAGTTCTGGTGGTCGGACTCGGACTCGGCGGTCTCTTTACGACCCGCTATATGGGAGCCGGTATAGACAAAAAGGCGACAGAATATTATACTGCGCACAATTTCAAGGACTACGATTTTGTTTCCTCATACGGCATCAGCGAAGCCAACCTTGAGAAGATCAAAAAAGCAGACAAGGTGACCGACGCCGAAGGCGTCATACAGGCGGACGGATCCATATCCTTCGACGGAAACAAGAGGAACGTTACGATAATCTCGCTGACGGAAAGGATCAGCGTACCTGATGTGGCAGAGGGCCGTCTCCCGCAGGGCAGGGACGAATGCATGATCGGCGAGGACTTTGCTGAAGTCGAGGGACTCAAGGTCGGAGACAAGGTGAAGATATCGCTCACAGGTCTTACGGCATTCAAGGACAAGATGAAGGCTGACATGGACATGGAAATGGACATGGACCCTGAGACAGCTGCCGCTCTGGGCATCCCGGCAGAAGAACAGAAGGAAGAAAAAAAGGAAGAGCCGCCGCTCTATTCCAAAGAGTTCACGGTCACCGGCCTTATGCATCATCCGGATTTTCTCAGGCGCAAGTCGATCAATACCGTCACGCTGCCTCTTTCGGCTTTCAATTCCAAAGCAACGGAGGGACTCTATACGCGCGCCTTCGTCACGATAGAACCGCCTGAAAAGACGGGAATGTTCGACGAGAAGTATTTCAAAGAGACAGCCGGAACAAGAAAGGAATTCGAGGCGCTGGCAGAGGAGCTCGAAGAGGACAGGACGAAAGAGGTCAAGGACCAGGCCAACAAAACGATAGATGAGAAATGGGCAGAGGCAGAGAAGAAGCTGGGCGCCGCGCAGACAAAAGTCGATGAAGGCGAGGTCGAGCTCAATAACAAGCTTGCGGAGGGCCGCAGAACTCTCAACGGCCTGCAGGCTGAACTGGACAAAAGGATACAGGACGCGCTGGAGCAGCTCAGAAACGGAACACTGACGATCCCTCAGTTCAACATGACCATAAACGAACTGAAGGAAGAACTCAGGCTGGCACAGGAACTCCTTAACGAGCTTCGTGCAAAGTTCGAGGCCGACCTCAAGGATGCACAGGTCGTATCTGATAAACTGAAATATCTGCTCGATAACTATGATAACAGAGACACTGATCCGAATTATCGGAATACAGAAATAGAAGTTGCTGAGTTCATACTGGAGAATGAGATCCAGATCAGATTGCTTGTCAAGGAAGCGAACGATCCGGAGGTGGAGAAACGCGCAAAGCAGATCGATGACTTCCTCGGAAACAAGAATCTCGAAGAAGCCCTGGCTCTTCTGAAAGCATTTAAAGTCGATGAAACTGTCGAAGAAGCCAATGCTGTTATTGGAGAAGAACCGGCTCCGGAAGAACCGGTTCCACCCGCGCATTTCAAGAAGGAAACTCTCGAAAACATCAGCAACACACTGAGAGCGCTCGATCTCATCAGAGCGCAGTTCGATGTTGCTCAGAAGAAGATAGACGAAGGCTGGGCAAAGATCAAAGAGGTTGAAAAACTGGCCAAAGAGAAGATCTACTCCGAAAAGGACAAATACCAGAGAATGATCGATGAGGGCTGGGCCAAATACTTTTCGGAGAAGAACAGGTATGAGACAAAGCTCAACGAGGCGGTCGATCTGCTTGCTGTGAACCGTGAAAAGGCCGAAAAGAAGCTCGCCGAGGCAAGAGCCGAGGTCGATAAGATAGAAAAGTGCGAATGGATAGTCCTCGACCGCAAGGGCAATGCCGGCTACGTCGACATAAAGGCCAACCTCGACGCGGTGGCAAAGATGGGGGTGATCTTCGGCCTGCTCTTTACGATCATCACTGCCATAGTGTGCTTCTCTACCCTCGTTATAATAATAGACGAACAGAAGACTATGGTAGGAACATCCAAGGCCTTCGGCTTCCATAAAGGCGAGGTCCTGGGCAAGTATCTGGTCTTCGGCGTCTCGTCTGCGATAGTCGGAAGCATCGCTGCGGCCATCGGGGCCTTCCTGCTGTCCAACCTCGTTCAGAAGCGGTATGCGGCTTCAGGAATGTACCCGATAGGAGTGGCACAGAACGTGATCACTCCTGTTCCGACGGTCCTCTTCTCGCTTCTGATCATCGCGGTAACCGTCGCTGCAACGGTCATCGCATGCACCGACATACTGAGGAGCCCTGCGTCCATGCTCATGAAGGGCGCTGTGATCAAAAAGGAGAAGCCGAACAGGAAACAGAAGACGACCGCATCGGGCAAGGGCGGATCGCTCTACTCGAGGCTCATCATCCGCAACATGATAGAAGACAAGGCGCGTGTGATCGTCACCGTCGCCATCATAGCCTTCAGCTGCATGCTGATCGGTCTGGGCATATCCATGAAGCTTGCGTATGACGGCATGATGAACAAACAGGTGTCGGAGATCAACAGGTTCGACATCCGCATGGACATGAACGATGACGTTACCGCCGAGGACGAAGCTGCACTGGTCGAAGTCCTCGAAAAGAACAATACGGACTTCATGCCGCTTACTTACCAGGCAACTGTCTACGACTGGGAGGGACGGCTCGACGGAGTTACTGTCATATGCGCAAATCCGGAGAGGATAGGCGAGTTCTACGGCATATGCGATCCTAAGACGGGCGAGGATATCACTCTGCCTGAAGACGGCATACTTATACAGAAGCGTATGCACGAGAGCTACGGCATGGACATCGGCGATAAGCTGACCATACGTGACAAGGCGCTCAAGATGCACGACGCTCCGGTCAAAGGGACCTTCATCAACTATGTGGGCAGAACGGTGGTTCTCTCGCCGGCAGCTTACAAGTCGATATTCGGCGACGTCAACAAGACCAACAGCTACTTCATAAAGATGAACGGAGCGGATGCGAAGAAAGTCGAAGAAGAGCTGCTCGCGGTGAGCGACAACATATCGTTCACGACCAGGGACGAGTTCAAGGTCAAGTTCGACTCGGCATCCAAGCTGTACAACATACTGGTATACATAACCACAGGCATAGCGATACTCATATCCTTCATGATACTGACCAACCTGGCCAATATATACCTGACCCGCAAGAAGACCGAACTCACGGTAATGAGGGTCAACGGCTTCACGATCAAAGAGGCCAAGGGTTATCTCTCGAAGGAGTCGATCCTTACGACGGCCGCCGGTCTGATCATCGGTGTAGTCGTGGGAGCGATACTGACGCCGCTGATCATAAAGGGAATGCAGCAGCCTGACCTCGAGTTCGTCAAGTCGTTCCAGCCGGTAGCGTGGGGTTCGGCCGTGGGTCTCGAGGCGCTGTTCTCGATTATCATCAACACGCTTGTATACAGGAAGGTAAAGGACCTGAATCTCAAGGACATCGCATGATGCCGCGGAGTTCACCGGAATATGGCAAAGCAGACGGATGCGACAACAAAGGATAAGGACCGGAAGCGGCGCGAAAGATTCTACAGATTTGTAGCGCCGCCTCTCGGCGTATGGCTTGGCTTGAAACTCGGATACTCCTGGGACAAAAGCTTTGAGCCTGACGACATAGACGGACCGCTGATCGTATGTATCAACCATGCATGCGCCTATGATCCGCTTTGCGTGAGCGCCGCGTTCAAACACAGGACACTCACCTTCATAGCGAGCGAACATATGATAAGGGATCCGAAGTGGGGAGACTTTTTCAATAAATATCTTTCGCTGATCCCGCATCAGAAAGGAAAGAATGCGAACCGGACGGCCCTCGCGGCTATAAAGAGGGTGCGCAGGGGCGAGTCCGTTTTCCTTGCGCCGGAGGGCGAACAGACATGGGACGGGCTCCCGATGCCGCTGAGAGCGTCTACGGCTGGGCTCATAAGGAGCTGCAAGGCGACGCTCGTCACCTACATGATCGAAGGAGGCTATCTCGCTCAGCCGAGGTGGGCATACAGTGCCAGAAAGGGCAGAGTCTACGGACATCCGGTAAATGTCTACAGTCCTGAGATGCTGGAAGGCATGACTGACGAAGAGATAGAGAAGGCCATCGCTGATGATCTGGCTTTCGATGTCTGGGAATGGCAGAGATCACAGCCCGGCGGACCGGTCAGCTACAGATGCGGCAAAGGCGGCAATGCGGAAGGCCTCGAGAGAGCCGTGTGCTGCTGCCCTGAGTGCCGGCGTACAGGAAACCTGAAGACCTCGGGCGACAGGATCAGCTGCAGCTGCGGATTCAGCCTGAAACTCGAAGACACGGGTTTTTTCGAGCCGCAGGGTCCTTTTGAGACGATCGTGGACTGGGAAGAGTTTGACAGAAAGATCCTTGCATCGATGCTCGCGGCAGAAACGAATGCGGCCGGACCGGCATCCGGAAACGAAGACGAGCCTGCGAGAGGAGATGCTTCTGAGATATTCGGAGATGATGACATCGTCCTCTCAAAGATAGAAAAAGAACACATCAGCAAAGAAGTGTCCCGGGGAAGGCTGAGCCTCACATATGAAGGAGGGGACTTCGTCCTCGCGGCAGGCAGCTTCAGCTTCAGATTCGCGGAAATCGAAGACATGATGATGGTGCTTGCGGGACGCGTGCTCTTCAGCACGGAGGACGGATACTACGAACTCTTCTCGAAGACCGCCAATTTGAGAAAATACGTTACGGCGCGGGAGCTCGCAATGGCATCGGGACGCAGCGGATCTTAAAGGAGACTGGATTTGGATTATTCAGCAGCTAATCATCAACTATGGAACGGCATCATCCAGATCGGCTATCTGGCGATCGTGATTCTGATCGCCTATACGCTGAGACAGACGGTCAGGCCTATACGAAAGAGCCTGATACCTGTTGCCGTGCTTGGAGGGTTTATCCTGCTCTTCGCCAAGGAGACGGGTATCGTCACTCTCGACGGGAACCTGCTGTCGGCGCTTACATACCACGGCATCGCCCTCGGCTTCATAGCGATGAGCCTGCGCACTCCGGCAAAGAAGGAGGACGGAGATGAGAGCAAGGTCGGATTCCGCTCGGGAGCGGTCATCGTCAGCACCTACATGGTGCAGGGCGTGACGGGACTCATAATAACGATCGGCCTTGCGATGACCTTCATGCCGGATCTGTTCAGGGCTGCGGGACTGCTGCTGCCTATGGGCTTCGGCCAGGGTCCGGGACAGGCCAATAACATCGGGGCGAGCTATGAAGCTCTCGGATTCAAAGGAGGCCACAGCTTCGGTCTTTCGATCGCTGCCGCGGGTTATCTGGTGGCATGCGTGACCGGAGTCATCATACTGAATGTCCTGCGTAAGCAGGGTCAGATCATGGTAGTCGACGAGGACAGGAAGTTCGCCGCTCCGAGGCAGGACTACATCGAGGGCGAAGAGGAGGAACCCGTATCCGAGTCCGTCGACAAGCTGAGCGTGCAGCTCGCGATGATCGTGATCGTATACCTCGTCACATACGCTGTGACGGCGGGTATAACAGGCGGCATCGCGAAGATAAGCGAAGGCCTTGCCGGCACGGTCAATACTCTGCTGTGGGGATTCAACTTCATCATCGGCTCGGCGCTCGCCATACTGCTCAGGGTCATACTCGAGCAGCTCAAGAGAAAAGGGACCATAAAGCGCCGCTACCAGGACAACTACCTGCTGAACCGCCTTTCGGGCGCGTTCTTCGACATAATGATAGTTGCGGGCATCGCCTGCATCGACATCGAGGACATTCGCGGATTGATCGTGCCGTTCCTGCTGCTCGTCATCGCAGGCACAGTCGTGACGTGGCTTCATCTGCGCTGGGTGTGCAGGGCGGTCTATCGCGATTACTATTACGAGGGGCTGATATCGATGTACGGCATGCTGACCGGAACGATCAGCTCGGGAGTGCTGCTTCTGAGGGAGATCGATCCTGAACTCTCGACTCCGGCGGCCAACAACCTCATCGTCGGATCGAGCTTCGGCATACTGCTGGGAGCACCGGTCCTGATACTCGTCGGACTTGCGGCAAAGAGCAGTGCGATGTGCTTCCTGACTCTGATCCTTGCGGCAGTATACCTCGTTATACTCGACATCATAATCTTCAGGGTCGGCCGCCGCGGCGGGGCAAAAAAAGATGCGTAAAACCCTTGCAATGGCGCAGTTTAAGTGATAAACTAACCGAGCTGTCGTCTG
>CACYHM010000056.1 GCA_902774195.1 uncultured Eubacteriales bacterium | reverse complement strand
ACCTGACCTGCCGATCGACAACAGAGCTACAGCGGAAATGCAGCGGCTTCTCTGTATAGACTCTGCAGTATTTTTTACGAAATCAGCGACGCTCTCGCGGGCGTCGTTTTTGTGTGTGCAGAGTACACACGAGAATGCCTCGCTGCAGTCGAAAGGGATCCAGGCAAATTGCCCGCTGTGATCGTTGAGGAAACCCGGAGCAAGGCATACGCCTCTGCCTGCCGCGACGCTGGTAAGAGTCGTATCGTGATCGTGACTGTTGAAATAGTCTATGCGGCCTGAAGAAATGAGACACTGCTGGACAGCCCTGAGTGCAGCAGAAGAACCGCCTCCCACCATAAGAGTGCGGCCGTACAGATTTTCTTCAGTGAGCAGGTCATTCCCGGCCAGAGGATCATCTCTGCGAGCTATCAGATAAATGCGGCTTATGAAAAGCTTGTGCACTTTTATTGACGGAATCTGGTGTGTCAGCTCCTCAAGTGTGAAATGTATATCTGATTCATTCTTCAGAAAAGCCTCAAGCCCGCCGTTATACAGGAACTGAGGCTCTATCTGTACGTCCGGATGAGCATCTGCCATGAGCTGTATTGCTTCAGGAAGGAAGTACAGGGAACTCCTGGTCATCATGTTGATGGATATGCTGTCTTTATATTTCGCGCTGAAATTCTGTCCCTGCTCTATTGCGCGTTTCATCTGGTCGCGAAGAGATGCGATCGTAAGAACGAACTGCTCTCCTACCGGTGTCATAGCCGCTCCTTTGCCGCTTCTCTCGAAGATGGTAAAACCGATCTCTTCCTCTACAGTTTGCTGCATGGAGACCTGAATTCGAAAGATAAGTTTTGGATACAGCTACTGGCACAAACGCGGACGGTGCGCAGACAGTTTTTTGTGAAGGATCAGGATAAATGCTGCCGCAAAGCAGACAGCCGCTCCGCCCCAGGTCAATGGATAGACTGATGCGATCTTGCCGAGTGACGCTGACTTTGATGAAAAAACCGCAAGAAGGATTATGCGGAGTATGCATATATTGGATATAGTGATCAGCATTGAGGTGATCGAGTACCCCATTCCTCTTACGCTGCCCCCGTAGACTTCAATGAATGAATACAGCCAGTAGAATGGAAACGTGATCATCGCGATCGAGACGGCACACTCCACGACTTCAGGATCATTCATGAACCATCCGAAAACAGTCTCCGGAATCAGAAGGATCGTCCCTGTTACAGCAACAGTCACGGCTGCGCATAACAGCAGCAGCCGGTTGCTCCCCTTTCGTATACGGGGGTACTGCTGAGCGCCGGTGTTCTGTCCTGCAAAGACTGTTGAGCACTGGCCGAATGCCAGCAGAGGCAGATATATTAAATTTTCAAGTTTATAGTAAGTCGCAAAAGCAGCTACGGAGACTTCACCGAGCCCGTTTACATAGTACTGGACTATGATGTTCGAGAAGGTGATCAGTACTGTCTGTATCCCTGCGGGGATGCCGATCCGCAGAATACTCTTGAGCACGGGAAGATATATGCTTATGGATGAAGGTCTCAGATACAGTACCCCGTCCCTGCGGCGAAGGACATGCGCTATGAGCACAGCTGAGAGCAGCTGCGAGATCAGAGTAGCCCAGGCAACACCGGCGACTCCGAGAGGGATCACGATCAGAAACAGCGCATCGAGGGCCACGTTTGCGACTCCGCATGCCGCCAGGATCCGGAACGGGGCAGCCGAGTCTCCTGTGGCGCGGACCGCGCCGGAGAACATATTGTAAAGAACGCTCGCGGGGACGCTGAGCATGTATATCCTCATGTAGACAACAGCAGCCGGAATGACATTTTCCGGTGTATTCAGTATTCGCAGGATCTGCGGTGAGAAAACGATCGTCACCACTGAGAGAACGGGACCTCCGATGATCGCAAAGGCTGCGGATGTATGCAGCGCTCTGTCAGCTTTCTCTGTGTCGCCTGCGCCGAATGCGTGGGACATCACAACGCTTGTCCCGACAGATATGCCCAGAAACAGTCCTGTTGTGCAATATATGAGAGAACTGCTGGCGCCGACTGCGGCGGCAGCAGTCTTGTCGAGAAGATTGCCGATAAAAATGAAATCAACGGTGTTGTATAGCTGCTGGAGAATACCGCTGCCAAGCAAGGGGAGCATGTACAGTATAAGCGGGCCGGTGACCGGCCCGTATGTCATGTCGATATTACTGTTTCTGCCGGACTTCCGGGATAGATATTTCATAACGCAGCTGAGATCATGAACATAGGAGTCGAAGCGAAATTGGTCTTCTCCTGCATCGTCCATACATCCTTCCATATATCCTCGTTGACGTGAACAGAAAAACCCAGCCGGGCAAGGATCTCACGATCCCAGGCAGGCCTAGACACACCGGAAAGGGGCATGCTGAGGGCAATATTCTCCATGACATCAAAGTTCTCGCCTACATTCTGATCGCCCAGACCAAGATCAGCGCTGCTGATCCGGTCTTCTTCATATTTTTTTCGCGCCGTCTCGTCAAAAAGATAGCTGTACCAGTTGGAATCGAAATTAAGAAGCAATCCGTCCGGACGCAAAACCCTGCGCCATTCCGAATATGCTTTATCCGGGTGCGGCAGATTCCATGTGAGATTCCGGGATACTACTACATCGTAAGAACCATCCCGGAGGCAGAGATCCTCGGCGTTCATTTCCCGGAAGTCTATCTTTTCGGCCAGCAGCCCGGCGTTCTGCCTTGCTTCATCGAGCATTTCGGGAGTCATGTCCACAGCTGTGACATGAAAACCTGATTCTGCAAGCAGTATCGCAAAAAAACCCGGGCCGGTCCCGACATCGAGCACACTGATGTTTTCCGGAGATCTGTCCGGAAAATGCGAGTATATCTCTTCGTGCAGGACTGATGACCAGCTGTGCCTGCTGATGCCTGCAAGCTCTTCTTTATTGACATCTGAGTAGCTTGCCGATCTCTGCGACCAGTAAGCCAGGTTCGTTTCGAATAAAACATGATCCATGATGCAACGATAACAGAACGAAACTGTACCCGTAAGCCCCCATGGGGGTTGACAAGTGCATGAATACCTTCTGTTCATTGCTTTTTTTGATACACAATATCCCCCACCCCGGCTTGTTAGATTTTAATAACTCCAATAGACTGTTAAAGAAAACTAATCAGAAGGAATAATTCTAAATGAGTGATCTGACCGGCATACCTTTTGAAAAAGAATCCGGAGGCATAAAAAACGCAGTCACATCGTACTGGTCAAAACGGGCCGGTTCTTTTTCCGAGCATAAACATGATGAAGCGCACAGTTACAAAGCTGAGCTGTGGAGAAATGAGATCGCAGAGCGGCTTCCGGCAGGAGATGGACTCAGGGTACTGGATGTCGGCTGCGGATCCGGCTTTTTTGAGATGGTTCTCGCACCGCTGGGATACAGGATGACCGGCATCGATCTCACGCCGGACATGATCTCGAAAGCAAAACAGCTCTGCGGCATACATCATGCTGCTGAGGCTGAATTTCATGTAATGGATGCCGAACACCCGGATTTTCCGGAGGGCTTCTTCGATGCTGTTATCTCACGGAACCTTACCTGGACCCTCCCGCACCCTGCGGAAGCGTACGGAGAGTGGCACAGGGTACTGAAGCCCGGCGGAGTGCTGCTCAACTACGATGCAGAGTACGCAAAGGGCTTTCATAAATACGATCAGATGGAGAATCTCGCGCATGTCAATGTCGATGATTCTCTCGTGGAAGAATGTCACAGCATTTATCACATGCTTTCGGTAAGTTCACTCGAACGTCCTGAATGGGATGTGGGGATACTTAAGGAACTTGGATTCAGCGAGGTCGAAGCAGACAGGTCTGCGGGCGACAGACTCTACGCAGTGAAGGATCAGTTCTACATGCCCGACAGGATGTTCTGCTTAAGAGCGGTAAAGTGATGCCGATGACCGGGAACATATCCCGGATCATATAATATATAAGTTGTTACTGACGGAGGTAGATCAAATGAAGAAAAAACTAGTTGTACTGTTTCTTGCGCTTTGCATGGTCCTTTCCGTGACTGCATGCGGCAAGGGAGGGTCATCAGGCGGCGGATCCGGAGATAACATCCTGAAAACGGCCGCGTCTTTCGCGTATCCGAGCATTGACGTGCATAAGGAGTATTACGGATGGTATACGTCCATATACGGACTGTCTGAAGCTCTGTTCAGACTGGATGAAAATGCGGTCGCTGTAGACTGCCTGGCTGAAGACGCAGTAGCGGACGGCAACACCTGGACCATAACACTCAAGGACGGTGTTTGCTTCTCCAACGGAGATCCGCTTACAGCAGACATGGTTATCAGGAACATCAAGAGACTGGCCGAGGTCAATGAGAGGTTCGCTTATCTCGGAGATTTCGACTGGAAGGCTGACGGAGACAACAAGATAGTTGTTGACACCGGCGACAGCGTATATCCTATGCTGAAAAACGATCTTGCCAGCCCTGAATGCGGAATGATCGATCTTGATGCAACCAAGGATTTCGACAAGGATCCTATATGCACAGGACCTTTCGTCATCAAGGAGTTCAAGCCTGAAGGAGATGTTACTGTAGCCCGCAACGAGAAATACTGGGGCGGCGATGTCGCTCTTGACGGAGCTGTGTTCTACTACATGCAGGAGGACGATCCTAAGCTGCTCGCCATGCAGAGCGGCGAGATCGACTGCTACAACAGCGTTTCCTCCGCGGCCCTTGAGGTATACGAAAAGGATCCGGATAAATACGTAGTTGAGTCAGTGCCCGGCACAAGACTCCAGTACTACATCCTCAACGAAAACAGACTTGACGATGCAGTCAGAGAGGCGATCAACCTGACGGTTGACAAGAACGCTATCGCAGATTACCTGAAGGGCACAGTCAGCGTTGCCAACTCGCCATACCCTGACAGCACAGCTTACAGCAAAGTGACGATCCCGGCGGTCGATACGGCAAAGGCTAAAAAGCTGCTGGAAGACGACGGCTACACGCTCAACTCTGAGGGTATATATGAGAAGGACGGCAAGCCGCTCAGGATCAATATAGCGTATTACGCGGCCCGTTCGCTCGACACTCTTGCAATACTCATACAGGAGCAGCTGAAGGCGGTCGGCATCGATTCCTACCTGACGGTCGAGGAAGATCCTGACTCGACATATATCGCTACGGCTGATTTCGATCTTGCGCTCTACTGCATGATATCGGACAAGTGCGGAGATCCGCAGTACTTCATAGATTCGACTCTTGCCAACGGAGCATACTACAATGTCGGCGGTTTCGAGAATGCTGAGTGTGAAGCGATGATACAGCAGCTCAAGACCGAGGTCGATCCTGAAAAGAGAGCAGACCTCGCCAACAAGATCGTACAGATCGCTGTAGATGACAACGCGTTCGGCTATGTCGGACTGTTCAACCACACAACAGTAATGAAGCCGGGTGTGAGCGGATTCGCTGAAAAGAACCCGTTCGACTTCTACGGAGTAGACGCAAATACAGTAAAAAAATAGATCAGTAACGGATACAGGCAGGCTTGCATAAGTGAGCATGAAGAAACAGATAGCAAAGAGAATAGCGGAACTGATCATAATATTGGTCGTACTCAGTTTCCTTACATTCCTGTTGATGTATCTGGCACCGGGAGACCCTGCGGAGAAGAGGCTTTCTTCGCAGGGCGTTGCCGTTACCAGGGAAGTCCTCCAGGCAGAGCAGGAAAGAATGGGCCTGCTCCGTCCGTTTATAGTACGCTATTTCGACTGGCTGACCGGGATCCTGCACGGTGACTGGGGAGTGTCCTTCAAGGATGATCTTCCTGTTGCGCCGAAGCTAGTGTCAGGTCTTAAAAACACTGCTATACTCGCGCTTTCCAGCCTGATCTTATCGCTCCTGGTCTCGATCCCTCTGGGCATTGCGTCCGCCGTTAAGAAGAACAGCGTGCTCGACCATGTGGTTCGGCTGCTGTCGTTCATAGGGAACGCTCTGCCTAATTTTCTGATATCCGTTTTACTGATGTACTTCTTCTGCATCGTCCTGAACATCTTCCCTGTAGTAGCGGACGGCAGCGTGCAGGGACTTATCCTGCCTATGCTTTCACTGGCGATACCGATGGCAGGGAGGTTCACACGTCAGATCAGGACGGAAACGATGGAGCAGCTTGATCAGGAATATGTGACAGGACTGCGTACCAGAGGAGTCAGAGAAAAGGATATCCTGGTCCACAATGTATTTCATAACGCGTCCGGACACATATTCACTATTGTCGCGCTCCAGATCGGCACACTGATGGGCGGAAGCGTGGTCATAGAGACGATCTTCAGATGGCCGGGCATAGGGAAGCTGGTAATGGATTCGATCAATGCCAGAGACTACCCGACGATAATGGGCTTCGTGCTCATCATGGGAACGATATATGTAGTGATCAACTTTATATCCGATGTGCTGTATCACGTGCTTGATCCGCGCATCTGAGAAAAAGAGCAAGTGGAGAAGAGAAAAGCCAAACTAAGAAAACGGGTAATAATCGCTCCGGTCTGCTGGTGCTCATCGCGGTGTTTTCAGGAGCGCTGGCTCCGAACGATCCGTACGCAACCAACGCGGAACTCATCAGACAGGCGCCGTCTGCAGATTATATCTTCGGCACCGACAACCTCGGACGCTGCGTTTTTTCGCGTGTGCTGATAGGAGCGAGGACGACTATAGCTTCGACCTTCTTCCTGGTGGCGGTCTCCTTTATCATCGGGATCATCGTCGGCATGTTGTGCGGCTTCTACGGCGGCATCGTTGATGACATACTCATGCGCATCGCGGACCTGATGCTCGCATTCCCGCAGATGGTGGTCGCCATTGCTGTAGCGGGCATACTCGGCGGAGGGCTCGGAGGAGCCATGCTCGCGCTTGGGATCACGATGTGGACATCTTTTGCGCGTCTTGCGAGGAGCCATACTCTTTCCATAAAGAACGAGCCGTATATAACCGCGGCCAGACTTCAGGGAAAGAACGGCCTGCAGATAATGACCACCCATATCATGCCTAACATACTTGAGCCTGTACTGATCAACGCGCTTACACAGATCGGGACCACCATGATCGGCATCTCGGGGCTGTCGTTCCTCGGACTCGGCGTGGTCGCGCCGCAGGCTGAGTGGGGCTCCATGATAAGCGAGGGCAGGGCATACATACAGATCGCCCCATGGGCGGTACTGTATCCGGCGGCAGCCACAGTAATAACCATAATAGTATTCAACTATCTCGGTGATGCGGTCATGGAATACCGCAAGGCAGAATAGAGGTGCGGCATGAGTGACTATTTGCTTAAGGTAAGCGGTCTCAGCGCATCATACGGAGACGAAGACATCGTCAGGGATGTCAGCTTTGAGATGCTGCCGGGGGAGATAGTGTGCATAGTCGGAGAGAGCGGAAGCGGCAAGTCCACTCTGATCAAAGCGATCCATGGCATGAGCGGCGTCATGATCACCGGCGGGAGCATATCCTTTGACGGCGCAGACATCAGTGCTCTGCCGGCAAAGGAACGGAGAAAGCTGATGGGGTCGGATATCGGCCTTATCCCGCAGGATCCGGGGGCATCGTTCAACCCGATAAGAAAGCTGGATGTACAGTTCAGAGAAGCTCTGGCAGGACATGATATGGCTTATGACGAGGACAGGATAGATGCGGTGCTCAGAAAGATCGGCCTGCAGCATGGTAAAGCCGTTCTGAAGAACAGACCCTTCGAATTGTCAGGCGGCATGAACCAGAGAATCGCGATCGCAGCGGCCATGCTGTTTGAACCGAGACTGCTGCTGTGCGATGAAGCTACCAGCGCGCTTGATGTAACAACTGCCGGAGCCGTAGTAGAGGAGCTGCTTAAAATAAGAGAGACGAACGGCACATCCATCCTGCTGGTGACGCATCATCTCGGTATCGCCCGGAAGATGGCTGACAATATAGGGATCATGAAAGACGGCAGGCTGATCGAATACGGAAATACGGGCAGAATATTTGATTCGCCTGAAAATGAATATACGAAGAAGCTGATACGCGATGTTCCGAGACTGAAGAAATGATAGTACTGTCGGGGAGAGATCTGAATAAGGAATATATAAGCCGTGACCGCAAGGTCAGGCCGCTTCAGCATGTGGACTTTGACCTGCATCAGGGCGAGATCCTTGGCATAGTCGGTGAAAGCGGAAGCGGCAAAAGCACGCTTCTCAAGGTAATAAGCGGCGTAGAAAAACCTGACAGCGGCAGACTGTATCATTTGGACAAGGAATACACAGGAAGTAAGCCTGAGACAACTGGCAAGTTTCTTCAGATGGTATTTCAGGATGCATATGGATCGTTCGATCCGAAGATGAGCATGGAAAAGTCCCTGAAAGAGGGAGCCGATTCGGACAGAAACGAGATCATACGGGTGATAGGCGAAGTAGGCCTGAGCGAGGAACTGCTCAGCCGCAGACCGCGCCATCTTTCCGGCGGGCAATGCCAGAGAATGTCCATCGCAAGAGCTCTTCTTTCACACGCTGATGTGCTGCTCTGCGATGAGATAACGAGTGCGCTCGATGTTACAACACAGGCGCAGGTAATAAAACTGCTGATGGAAATAAGAGACGCGGAGAATGTCTCGATCATTCTCGTTTCACATGATCTTGCCCTTGTAAGCATGATATGTGACCGGATCATGGTAATGAAGGACGGAGTCGTAGTGGAAGAAGGGAAAACAGAAGACGTGGTAACCGGGCCATCGGATGAATACACCCGTAAACTGCTGAACAGCATCATTGCTGTATGATAAGGATCCGGCGGCAAAAAACAAAGCTGAACCGGACATGGATCTTCCGGCAGCATGCAGGATGGAGCATGATGCAGCAGGCCATTATGCAAGACCGGATGTGTTGCAGCTGATCGTATCGGACAGATAGACGCAGCTCTGGATAAGCTGCCGGATTGTATGTTATGATGAAAACCGTAAACAGCAAAATCGATTTCAGGAGGTCAGACATGGCAGAAGAAAAGAAAACGATAGAAATGACAGGCGAAGAATGCAGCGAGGTGTCCGGAGGCATCGATCTCGGCGGAAAGGGCTATCATGTATTCGGCCCTAACGGGGAGCGCATCAGATACAACAAGAAAAAGGATGCAGAACAGAAGGCCAGGGAGATCGGCGGGACAGTCAGATATATTCCGTTCTGAATTGTTTCCGGATCATCCGGATCGTTTCCGTGAACCGGACAAAATGGTGAGAAAAATAAAATAGGAATGCTGCCGCCGGGTAGCTGTCAGTGGTGCACCTGCAACCATGTCGTCAGGCCATAGAAGACATGGAAGCCGGTGCATATTAGCTGTCGAGGTGCACAGCGTAAGTTGCGGAGGTAATCAAAGTGAATGAATTTAAGGAATATGTACGTGAGAGTTTTTCTGCAGCCGGTGATATTGTAATAAAATCAATGATGGGAGGATATCTTGTGTACCTTAATGGTAAACTGATAGGCGATATTGGAGACAGGGAACTGTTCTTAAAGAGAACGCCGACATCAGACAGACTTCTTGCAGATTCAGAATTACGATATCCTTATGAGGGCTCAAAGACACTTATGCACGTATTCGACAGATTTGATGATGCGGATCTGATTTCAGAATTACTTGAGGGAATGTATGCGGAACTGCCTGAAAAGAAACCTAAGAAAGCTAAGTGAGAATTAATAAGATGAAAGATTTAGATAAACATACATGCCGCATAGCGCTGGTCCAGGCTGAACCGGTTCTGTTCAATAAGCAGGAAAGTCTGAAAAAGGCTCTGGCTCATATTAAAGAGGCAGCGAAAAACAAAGCGGAACTGATAGTGTTCCCCGAACTGTTCATTCCGGGGTATCCCGTCGGGATGAACTTCGGGTTCAGTGTCGGCAAGAGGACGGAACCCGGAAGGGAAGACTGGAAGAGATACTATGATGCTTCTGTCGTGGCCGGAGGAGAGGAGTTCATTCAGCTCGCGGGTGAAGCGAAAAA
>CACYHM010000055.1 GCA_902774195.1 uncultured Eubacteriales bacterium | reverse complement strand
GATTTCGGACAAACCCCGGACTTTATACATCCAAATTCCGCAGCAATATATGAAGTGAAGCATGCGCACCAATGGACATGACTATTGAATCCATACCATCTCCAGAACTTCTCTCCGCCAACGTTGCCAACTTCTCTAGAAGCTGCTTTTACAATTGCTTCCCTCGTTGGGCTACCTTCAAGGTCTGGAATGAAGTATTCGATCTCTTCCGGATCTGTGATGCTCGTATCCGGGCTGTTATTGCTGAAACTGATCGCACCTATCGTGAAAAACACGAATAATATCAGGACTATAACTGTGGCAGCGCCGCCGGCACCGAGTGTCATTATCGCTGTTTTCGCATTCTCCCACATGAATTTGATGAAACTGGACAGAGTCCTAGCTCTGCGATTATTACCAGTTGCTCCTGCAGGTCTGAAGAATGAAATTATCGGATATCCGGCTGTTTCCTTCTTTCCAACGATTCTCCTGATGGCATGCTCTTTTCTGGTGCGCTGTATCAGTTCATCCTTCTTTTGCACTGTATTGCTGCTTTTAGTTATTCTGCCTATGGCTCTGCTTTGAGATCTGTTTCTCCTTCCTATCGAAACATTACGTATCCTGCCTGAGAAATTGTTTTCTTCAGCAGTCCTTGCCACTTCTCTATCAGCCATCCTGGATCTGTTTCGTCTTTCAAGGATGTCCTTAACACCCTGCTCCCTAAATGCTCTCTGGATCTGTTCCTGACTGCCAATACCGGCATCAGGTGCTGCAGGCGGTTTTGGGCCATTGCCATAATCAATCTCTGCAGGATATCCATTAGAATGTTCTCTTGAACGAAGAAGCATATCTATGCCGGCTTTTGAAGCATAAGCAGCACTGTCACCCGCATATTGCTCGACACGGTTTTCAGCATATGTCTCCCCGCTGTAATCATCCTGCCCTCGGCCCGGTTCCATATACTTGCCTTTTATAGTCTCCTCCTTCAGGTGATGCATAGAGCTTGCTGCCCTGTCCAAAGTCTTTATGCTCCCTCTGGTTACATCTCTTGTCTTTATATCCGCCATTACATTCCTCCGTAACACAAAAAGACGGCCAGACACATTTCTGCATCTGACCGTATAATTCCCATATTTGATTTAGTTCATTTTATGATAGAAGCTCTTCAGATCCACCCGCCTGCCATCTTCCGCATAGTGCTTCAGCGAGCAGATCCATTGCTTCTTCAGCCTCTTTTTCCGTATCAAAAGTTATATCGTATGCACCATCTGTCCTGTCTGCATCCGCATTTATTACCAGATATCCATTGTCGATCTGAATCATACTCATGTTGTTGCCCTCCTGTTATTTCTCAATAGCATTCTTCCCCGGGGCAAGGTCAATATAACAGCAAAACATTGAAATATCAAGGGTCATAGATTGTCCGAAAACCGCCAAAAACCGCCATTTTGACCGAAATCCGACATTTTTTGACCGAGATCCGACAATAAATGCCCTCAAATGCATCTTGCATTTTTGATGTTTTTTTGATGTAGCGAGGCAGAACGCTCTGCCTCATTGTCTGACTATCCGTTACCGGCCATAAACTTCCTCACAAGAGCATCGAATTCCTCGCTGCTGCCTGCGACTTCCTGTATCTTTCTGAGTATCTCCTGCTTGTCAGAAGAATCATGCGGTTTATCTGACGAAAATCCTGCGGACTCTGGCTGACCTGCAAAGAAACCCTCACCCGCCTTGGTTGTCATGAGCTGGTACAGTTTCGTATCCTTCGGGAACCTGTTCTCGAATGGCACCAGGCTCGCTCCTACTTTCAGGAGACCATGGCCTGCATCAACATTCGTTATATACGACAGCTGCTCATTGGAAATATTCAGCAGCTTCGCCAGTTCGATCCTGTCAGTTGCTGCCTGATTCAGCATAACGATGAACTCGGAATTGGAAAGCATCGTCCTTGCCGTGTATGACTGCAACAGGTCGGCTACGTTCTGAGTGATCCCAGTGCAAAAAGCTCCGTACTTACGTACTCTCTTCCACAGCTTGTAAAGGAACTGCGCTGAATACTCATGCATGAAGAGCAGATAAATCTCATCAATGAAGATATATGTCTGCTTACCTCTCTGACGGTTCTGCGTGATCCTGTTGAGTATGGAGTCGAGAATGACGAGCATACCGATGGCTCTCAGCTGCTCACCGAGCTCAAGGATGTCGTAGCAGATCAGGCGGTTACTTGTATCAACATTTGTCTGCTTCGCAAAAGTGTTGAGCGAACCTCTGGTGAAGAGCTCAAGCTCAAGTGCCAGCGAGTGGGCCTCCGGTTCAGGCTGCTTCAGTAATTCTTCTCTGAAATCCTGAAGCGTAGGTGGAGTGCCCATATAGTTACCCTGTTTGTAGTAGCGATACACGTTCTCGGTACAGCGGTCGATGATGGACTGCTGGCCTTTCTGGAACTTGTGTCCTGCTACGATCTGTTCGCAGAGTGACTGCAGGAACTGCGATTTCTCAATAATAGGATCAGTCTCACCGTAGTCTCTGGACATGTCCATCGCGTTGATGTGGTTATGCGATGTGGCAGATATCTCAATGACAGATCCGCCTAGAGCTCGTACAAGATGCGAGTATTCTCTCTCCGGATCGATGATAATGATGTCCGCATCCGTCGCCAGCATCAGATTCACTATCTCATTTTTAGCCATAAAAGATTTGCCTCCACCGGATACACCCAGGATGAATGCATTGCCGTTGAGGAGCCTCCTTCTGTCGGCAATTATCATGTTCTTGGAAATGACATTGTTGCCATAGTAGATGCCATGACTGTCATAGACCTCCTGAACACGAAACGGCATGAATACTGCAAGTGATTCCGTGGTCAGGGTTCTGAACGCATCTATCCTGCGAACACCAAACGGCAGCGCAGTCTTGAGTCCATCCAGCTGCTGATACTTCAGCACAGACATCTGGCAGAGCCTCTTTCTGACGATGGTCATAATCTCCTCAGTATCATTATCCAGTTGCTTCTTTGAGTCAGCAGTATGAACCAGTGTGAGAACCGCGAACATCATCCTCTGGTCTCTGGTAGTCAGATCATCAAGGAACTCCTTTGTTTCCTTTCTCTGCTGCTCCATGTCGTATGGGACAACAGCAGAGAAGTTGTTGTTCATGTTCTGCTTACGCTGCCAGTTGGTGATATTTGTCTCTACGCCAAGCAGTCTCTGCTCAACTTCCTTCACCGCCTCATCGGTCGGGATAGGAACGACATCGATTGAGAGCATCAGGTTCCTGCTGAGGTCGGTGATCTCCGCAACCATGTCATCGGAGATATATGATGCATAGTCCCTGAGGAGCAAAACGCGACCAAACCGATTTCCGACTTTGAAATAGTCGCTGTTGTTCTCATAGACATCCGGGCAGATATAGTCACGGAAGTCATGGCCCTTCCTCATCTGAGTCTTCAAATCGAAGTGAAATGAAGTCTCCTCGCCGGTCCTCATAAAGTCATGGATGATGCGAAGTCTATCATTGCAGTTCAGTTCTATACACTTTGAACCGAGCCTTGAGAAATGAGCACTAAGGTCAGCACCTATTCTGGCAAAGTACAGCCTGGCATCCTCGATATTCTTCCGATTGACCGAGATGGTAATATACTTGTCCTGGATGATCGCATTGCTGCCAGTCGCCTTGTCAGTAAGCATGTCGTTATATTCCTTGCGGTAAACATCGAGCGGATCACCCATCATGCGAAGCAGTATCCTGTCTTCGAAATCCAGCATGTTCAGCCTTCGGTTATTGATGGTGATCTTGGCAGTACATCCGGAATCGAGCGAGTTCAGAAGTTCTGAATAGCCGAGGAACATCCCCGCCTTGTCTTCCCTGGATGCGACTGCGTAGTTTATATCCGTGAAGCGGTACATCTTGCTGAACTTGTTTTTCCCGGTCATAAAAATCCCGTCAGGCCATATGGATCTGACGGGAATGATGTCCTGCACCTTTCTTGGCACAGAAAACTTCTCTTTATCCTGCTTGAGGACATTGGTTAGTGTTTTTATCAATTGCCATCAGCTCCTTTCTTTCGTTTTTTCTTTCTGACCTTCTTCACTTTCTGTTTTCGGACTGTGTTCCTCTTGTGCCTTGAGCCCCGCCGGTGATACTTCTGCTTACCGGCGTTCTCCGGCAATTCATCCGCAAGCATCGCATAGTAATAGTTGGTATTGCCGAACAGAAGCACCTTCGGGATCATGAATGTCGACTTGATCCAGGCAGCGATGAACTTCTCCGCTGTCATGCCGTTGTATTTAAGGAATCCCAGCACGGCAAACGGAAACGCTGCCACTATACAGAGCCAGCTGGTGGTCTCAGTCCCGAGGATGGGATTGAGACCAAGGTAGATACCAACTGCCACGCCGCATGCAAGGACAGAAAAAAAGAACTGCCTCAGTGACAGTCCGAAGAACATTGACTCTGTGTAGTCTCTTATTTCTCTGTTGATGCGAACCTCCATAGGGTCTACCTCCCTTCGGCTACTCTGTCAGCACGCTGCGGATCAGCCGTGACCTTATCCAGTCTCCTGTCATCCCTGCTATAGTGATACACATTGTCGGAAAGGATATCCTGTTCCTCCACTACAGTTTTGTTTGCCTGCTTCACCATATCGCAAAGCTCGTTCGCTTTGATGTCCTGTGAGTCAGGGACCAGGATGACCTCGTGCACGCTGCTTGGGAGAATATAGTAATCTCTTCCGATCAGCTCAGCTGCCTTATCCTTCACATCAGGATAGAAGAGTGCAGCGGCTCCGAGAGATCCGCTTGTATTGGTCAGCACATACATGCCGCCTACATCCTCAGGTGCAATAGGCTCATCCCTGTCCAGCAGATTGGTTTTCTCCGGAGAGAATAATGCACTGGTCATATCCACCAGAG
Organism: uncultured Eubacteriales bacterium; assembly: GCA_902774195.1. The sequence continues at coordinate 3,168 of CACYHM010000055.1, read as the reverse complement.
TTGGCGGGTCAAGGATGACCGAGCTCTTCATCGCATCTGCGAACAGAGTCTCAATATCTACATCCAGCGAGTCAAGCACGTTGTTGTTGACTGCGATCCTCCAGTCTCCGCCTCTGTCCTCGCCCATGTTGATGTCTGCTATGACCGCAAGTCCGTGACCTACGCTCACATACGGCATGTTGGCAAGGAACTCCCTGTTCCGACTCTTCTCCAGCAGCCTCACTGTCAGTTTGTCCTTCACATTGTCATAGCTGAGATCGACCTGCGGCGGAGCAACGGCATTTCTCGATGCCGAGTACATATTTGCCATCTCACTTGCAAGGTATTCGATATCTGCACCGTCCTTGTACGCCTCATACATCTCATTGACGTACAGCGTTGGTGCTGCATCGACACCCGGCATTTTGAAGCTCAGTCCGTGCAGCTTCTGATCGTTCATCTTGACCACCTCGACGTTGTCGATGATGATATCCTGATACACATCATCCGGAAGGCACTCCCTTACTTCTGCCTTCATCCTTTCAATGAATTCATTAATGTTCATCATTCTGTTTTTCCCCTCCTACTGACTCACAGATCATCTCCATATAGAGCATGATCCTCTCTTTTCGCGTTTGTTCCGCATTACCTGCCGGGATCCCGGCTCTTCCATTAGTAATAACTTCCATACTTCCTCCTTCCTAGAGTGCTAACATCTCTTTGACCAGGTGATCGCTCATCTTGACCATGCCCACGAGCACCAGCATGTTGAACGCAAGCTCGCCGACATACTTCCATACCATCGTCGCGGCAGCTGCATCCTTGTCAACTACAGGCGGACTGGCTGCGAACTTGCTGAATATGATGCAGGCAAGCACTATGATCGCGCCTTCAAGACACACTCCCGCATAGCTCTTTAGGAAGCTCACGCCGATATTCTGCGTAGGCTGACCTGCAAAGGTTGAAAGCGGGATAGGTGCGATAGCAGTGTACATATACAGACGGAAGAACCTGCCGTACACCGTGAGTATGATGATGAACGACAGTACCGTTATGAACAGGCTTCCTATGAGCGTTACTGCCCAGAGCGGTATGCTCTCGAAGAAGCCGCAGTCCTCAATGGCATCGACCATCGCTTTTGGCAGGGTCGTCTTCGTTGCTGACCCGACTCCGGATGCACTCATGATCGTCCTCATAGCACCCTGGGCTATGTCGAAGAGTGCCATCATCAGGTCAAGTCCGTATGTGACGACACCTTTTGCAATAGCAAATCTGATGAACAGCTTAAGAGCGTGCTCCGGGCGCTTCACATCTGTCAGGCTTCCGCATGTTTTGACTACACCAATCAGAAAAAACAAAACGAGCAGCGCCAGGCCTATGCCTTTTACTGCTCCGTTGATCTGAAGGATGACATGCCAGATGCCTCCGCCTTTGAAACTCTGAGGCGACATGGTCAGCAGCGACCATACTTCTGCCATCTTCGTGTTCCATGTGTTTAGTGCATTCTCAAGATTCTGCACTACCCAGTTGTCACTGTCCAATGTCATTCACCTCCTTATCTCTATTTATCCAATTCCATGCTTCACTCTTTCTTTGACCTCTGCGGCCTTAGCATCGTTGAAACGGTCTATAGTGCCGACGAGGTAACCGGTGATCCTTCTGATCCTCTCGAACTTCACTCCTTCGAATACAGCCATATAATTTGCAACTGCTTTCTTATCGCTGCTGTCATACTGCATGTCTGTTGGATATGCGGCTATATAAACCTTGCCGCCTCTTTCTCCAATGACGTTGTATTCCGGCAGAACATCATAACTCTCATCACCCGCATCATAGGCAAGGATGGTCACAAGCTTTCCTCCGCGATTCGCTTCATAAAGAGCCGTATTATAGATAGTGATCGAATTCTTGCTGTTGACTTTAGCGTCCCAGCTTTTTCCATGAGTAAGAGTCATTGTGAAATGATCAGTACTCAGCGTCTTCACGCCATCCTTATCCTTCAGCTTCAGCCCAGAAGCGATGTCGTAATCAGCGCTTGCCTCATTAGTCTCTTCCTGCTCTTCAGTAACGACTCCTGTTTCAACATCCGGCTCCGGCTGCACATCGACAGGCTTCATATTATGCTTTATCCCCCAGACGATTATCAGGAGGATAAGCATCACTCCGCCGAGCAGTACGGCTGTCTTTTTCAGTTTCTCCATCATAATTCTCACCTTCTCCCTGTCATTAACCGACGATCATGTTGAGTATCTCTTTGGTGAAAGTGATGATGATACCGCCTGCTACAGTCAGAAATCCATTCGCTCTCTGTGATGGGTCATGAGACTTGAGTGAAAGTCCTACCTGCATAATCCCGAGCCCGAGCAGAATGAGCCCAATGGCCCTGATCAGACTGAATATGAATTCCGACAGTTTATTGACCGTGCTGATCGGATCACCTGCGGCATAACACATGCACGCACCAAACACGAACGCCACCACCATAGCCGCATAAATTGCGAAGCCAAGCTTCATGGTGCTGTTCGCACCTTTAAGATCAATCAATTTGTTCTTTTTTTCCGTCATATGTTTTCTCCTTTTGTTCCGCTTCTTCCATTTGTTTTACTTCTTTCTCGACATCTTCTTCCGACAGAAGCACATAATCACCCTCAGGTATCTCGATCACATCTTTTATGCCGTTGGCAAATGCTATGTCATCCGGATCGAAGGTGAGGCTCAGCGTGAATGCTGCATCCTTTGGCTGACCGTGTATATATGGTTCCGCGCCTCCGTCTGCAGTCAAGCCAACTGCCGGGTGCTTCATGATGTCATATTTCAGATCCATGACTGGCCGCTCGCCTCTAATAAAAAGAAGCGCATATCTGTTATCCAGCATGCGCACCTCATCAGGAGTCATAAGCTCCCTTCCTGTATTCTGGTAATTAGTTGAGTAGTTGCCGTTTCTGCCGGTGCTCTTCCCGTAGGTATTGGTGTCTATCGTTTCCTTGCCAAGCAGCTCCGAGACATACTTGTGAGTTTCCTTTTCGTTACCGCCCAGGTAGACAAATTCATCGCAGTTGCCGACGATCGACTCCCACTGCTTCTCAAACAGTGCCTTGAGCTGGGCCAGGTTCTGCAGGATGATACTGACAGATACTCCTCTCGATCTCATTACCGAAAGGATCTTATCAAAGTCCGTCGGCAATGAAA
>CACYHM010000054.1 GCA_902774195.1 uncultured Eubacteriales bacterium | reverse complement strand
AGGATATCTCTGCGTGAACTGGGCATCAGTTACTCTCACATGATGGACAGCATGGAGGCGGGCATACCTAACTTCGTCAATCACATGCTGATGATGACCACTGCGCTTGTCCTCAATAATGTGCTCGAGACTTACGGCGCGCACTCGATCTACGGTCCCGAGATCCCGCTGGCCGTATCAGGAATAGCCCAGAAGCTCAACATGATAATGGTGTCCTTCGCGGTCGGGATAGGCCAGGGCTGCCAGCCTATTTGGGGCTACAATCTCGGAGCGAAGCGGTATGACAGGGTAAAGTCAACTTACTGGAGAGCCTTTGCCGCAGCTTTTGCGATAGGAGTCGTTTTCTTCATCTGCCTGCAGTGCTTCCCGAGGGAGATCATTTCAATATTCGGAACAGGTTCTGAGCTGTACTATCAGTTCGCGATACTGTACCTCCGCATATACATGATGCTGGTGTTCTTCCAGAACATACAGCCGGTCACGATAATGTATTTTTCGGCAACGGGAAATCACAGACAGGGACTCCTGGTATCCCTTTCGAGGCAGGGACTGTTTCTCATACCTCTCCTGCTGATACTGCCGAAGTTCTTCGGCATATACGGGGTATTTTACGCCAGCCCGATATCCGACCTGATGGCGTTCGTGATGTCCGTATCGATGGTGCTTGTCAGCTTCAGAAACTTTGACCGTATGGAACAAAATGATAAGATTGGAACAGACGATAAACAGATCTAAGGAGAACAGACATGAAGACATTATTCAAAGGCGGGACCGTATATGACGGTTCGGGCAGCAGACCGTTCACAGGCGATGTCCTGATCGAAGACGACCGCATCGTCGAAGTAGCCGGGAATATAAAGAAAAAGGCTGACGAGGTCATCGATATAAGCGGCCTGCAGATCTGCCCGGGCTTCATAGATGCGCATTCACACAACGATTTCTTCTACGACAGAGAGGATGCCGAGAAATACTACAGGCCGTTCATCGAACAGGGCATAACCACACAGATCACGGGCAACTGCAGCTTCTCGTCCTTCGGCATCGACCCTGACACTCCGTACAGGGATAAAATAGGCGGCGGGCTCTTCGATGCGCTGCATCCGTGCAGTTTTGCTGAGTTCAAAAAGCGCGCGAAGGGCAATCTCTACGTGAACCTGGTGCCGATGATCGGGCAGGGCTCGGTAAGAGCCAGCATGACGGGCTATGACCCTGCGCCTTATACACAGGAGCAGATCGAAGAGGAACTCGGGCATGTCAGAGAAGCCATGGAAGGCGGAGCCTTCGGCGGGTCCTTCGGATTCATGTACGAGCCTGACCGCTACGCGAAAGAAGACGAGATAATCGCATTCGCGAAAGAGATAGCAAAGTACGACGGCATAGTTACGATCCACCCGAGGGCAAACTCCATAGTCAGCGCTGACTATCCGCTTCTTACAAAGAAGTCGCATCTCGAGATGGGACTCGACGAGGCGGTCGATATCATGCACAAGTCGGGATGCAGGCTCGAATACAGTCATCTCATCTTCGTAGGGGAGAGGAGCTGGAAGCTGCTCAACAAGATGCTCGCTACATTCCACGGAGAACATTATACGGGCAATCCTCTGGCCTTCGACAATTACGTGTTCCACTACGGAGCATCTGTCATCACGGTCGTATTCCCTGAGTGGTACGCAAAGCTCAGCAAAGAGGAGGCAAAGCTTCCTGTGAACCGCCGGAAGCTCGAACTCACGATACTGATGTACCGCAAGGTGCTCGGCATAGACTGGGATGACATGGTCGTGGCGTATATCTCGGATGATCATCCGGAATACGAGGGAAAGACCATACCGGAGTGCGCTGCCGAAGAGGGCCTGTCGGAACTCGACATGTACCTTAAACTCGTCGATCTTTCGGACCGCGCGGGCAGCATCTATCTCGGCAAGTACTATAATGACGAGATCGTCAGGCGTCTGATGAACGACGAACTGTCCGTATTCATGACGGATGCGTGGGTGGTCGACAAGGGCCTTCAGAACATCGCTGCATTCCAGACATTCCCGCAGTTCTTCATTCTGGCGAAGAGGTACGGCATCCCGATGCAGAAGGTCGTTCGCAAGATGACAGGCAAGACGGCCGACCGCTTCCGCATACCTGAAAGGGGCTATCTGAAGCCGGGATATAAAGCCGATATCACTGTCATCGATCTTGATAATATGAAGGTCGATGAGAAAAAGCCTGACTTCCGTCCGGAGGGCATAGTCCATGTCTATGTGAACGGACAGGCGGTCATGAAAGACGGAGAGTATAAAGGCGGCAAAAACGGCGTTGTAGTGCTGAAAAACAAAAAGTAAGGATCAAAAGAGGGACCGGTCCGACCGGTCCCTCGATTATTCTATACATTCAGTCGACTTTGACTTTGCCTGCGAGGACTTTCTTATAGTCCTCGTAGTTCTTTTTGAGAAGAGCCGGAGTATCGAGCTCGTACGGGCAGTGAGCCGTGCACTGGCCGCACTCTATGCACTCCTCTGTTTTCTTCATCTCGGCCTGCCAGTGTTCTGACAGCCATGCTTCCGAAGGCGCGCGCCTCAGCATCAGCGACATGCGTGCGCACTGGTTTATTGCTATGCCGGCAGGGCAGGTAGGCATGCAGTAGCCGCATCCCCTGCAGAAGTCGCCTGAAAGCTCAGCTTTTTCCTTTTCGATATATGCGAGCATCTCACCGGTCAGAGCAGGCGTGTCATCCATATACGACAGCCACTGTTCGAGCTCTTCCTCTCTCTGCACTCCCCAGATAGGCATGACATTCGGATACTTTTCGAGGAAAGCCATGGCGACATCGGACCTGGTGATCAGACCGCCGGCCATGCCTTTCATGGCGATGAAGCCCATATTCTTTTTGCCGCAGCGCCTTGCGAGCTCGAAGTCGCGCTCATCGGACAGATAGCTGAACGGGAACTGCATGGTCTCATACAGGCCGGAATCGACCAGATCGAAAGCTACGCCGATCTTGTGGGCCGTCACTCCGATGTGCCGGATCTTTCCGGCGTCCTTTGCTTCGAGCAGAGCCTCGTATACGCCGCTGCCGTCGCCCGGCTTATACACCCTGTCGACCATGTGCAGCTGGTAGACGTCTATATAGTCCGTACGCAGCTCGCGGAGGGAGGTCTCGAGGTCTTCCTTCACCTTGTCTCCGGTGGTCGCCGTTGTCTTCGTGGCGATATACAGTTTGTCCCGGATGCCCTCGAAAGCGATGCCGAGCTTGGTCTCGCTGTCTGAATACGCTCTTGCGGTATCAAAATAGCGCATGCCGCCCTCGTATGCTCTTCTGAGCAGGGCGACCGCGTCGTCAGTATTGCGTCTCTGGATCGGAAGCGCTCCGAATCCGTTCTGCGGCGCCGTGATGCCGGTGCTTCCCAGTGTAAGATCTCTCATCTCGTGCTCCTTTCTCTCTCTGTCGTATTCAATTATATGGTATCATTGTGTTGGATTAAAGACGGAACCACATAAAGAACGGAGGCAGACATGATAACAGTGTATTGCTACAGCAGGTGCAGCACGTGCAAAAAGGCTCTGAAATGGCTTGAGGAAAAGGGCATAGATCACGAGGTGATCGACATAAAGACGGACAATCCGGGCGAGGCGGATCTGAGAAAGTATCATAAGATGAGCGGGCTTCCGCTGAAGAGGTTCTTCAATACCAGCGGCATGCAGTACCGTGAACTCGGCCTCTCAAAGAAACTTCCGGAGATGAGCGATGACGAGCAGTTCGCTCTGCTCGCCACGGACGGGATGCTCGTAAAAAGACCGCTCCTCGTCGGCGACGGCTTTGTGCTCACAGGTTTCAGAGAACCGGAATGGGCTGACAAGCTGCTCTGAGAAGCGGACTGTTGCTTTCGCAGATGTGATCATTTATCTGGCGGTAAGGCTCGCGAGTTCGACGAGCACATCCGCCATTTTTTCTAGCGACTGTACAGGTATGTATTCGGTGTTCGAATGGAAGTTGAGACCTCCGGTCGAGAGGTTAGGGCACGGAAGTCCTCTGTATGTGAGCATGGCTCCGTCGGTGCCGCCTCTTATCGGCAGCACGACAGGCTCGACGCCGCAGTCTGCAAAGGCTTTCTTCGCGTTGTCAATAAGGAACATATGCGGCTCTATGTGCTTTCTCATGTTGCGGTACTGCTCGGTCAGTTCGAGTTCGACAGCGCCGTTGTATTTCAGATTCAGATAATCGACGCACTTCTGCATGAGGTCCTGCTTGATCTGAAACTTCTCATCATCATGATCTCTGATGATATATCTCGACTCGGCCTCCGTTACGTCTCCGGACAGGGAGGTCAGGTGGAAGAACCCGTCGTATCCTTCGGTGTATTCCGGACGTTCCTCCTGAGGCAGCAGTCCGTCGAGCTCGGCGGCTATCCTTACCGCGTTCACCATGACATCCTTGGCCTCTCCCGGATGGATGTTCCTGCCGCTGACATGTATGACCGCTTCTGCAGCGTTGAAATTCTCGTACTCTATCTCTCCGACAGGGCCTCCGTCCACCGTATAGGCATAGTCCATGCCGAAGCCTTCGATGTCGAAGAACCTGGCGTTGCCGCATATCTCCTCGTCAGAGGTGAAAGCTATGCCGACTCTGCCGTGAGGTATGGAAGGGTCGTTTATGAGCCTTTCGGCCATTGTCATTATCTCGGCGATGCCGGCCTTGTCATCCGCTCCCAGCAGTGAAACGCCGTCGGTCACGATCAGGTCGCAGCCCGTGTAATCTTTCAGCTCGGGACAAGATCCGGGATCGAGAGAGACGCTGCCGTTCAGCGCAATGACGCCTCCGTCATAGTTTTTTATGATCCTGGCGTTCGATGCATCGCCGGGAGCATCCGGGGCAGTGTCCATGTGAGATATAAAAGCGACTGCCGGGATATCGCCCTCACAGCTGGCCGGTATCTCGCCGTATACATAGCAGTGCTCTTCATCGTACTTTACATGGGATACTCCCATGGCGGTCATTTCCTCTGCGAGAAGCTTCGCCAGCCTGAACTGCTTTGATGTGCTCGGTACTGACCCGCTGTCAGGGTCTGACTGCGTATCGATCGAGATATACCTCATGAATCTGTTGACTATTGTACTCATCTGTTATTTGTCCTTCTTTCCGGCCTGGGATGCTTCCTTGGCCTCTTTTTTATCTCTGTACATATCTTTGTCAGCCCGCTCAAATACGCTTTGAGTATCTGAATCGGTCTCAGGGTCGAATACCGAGTAGCCGATCGCGGCGGTCACGCGCTCCCAGGCTTCGGCATCAGTATCATCGCGCCTAGCCGCGACCCTGGACTTGAATTCATCGACCAGTTCTCTGATGTTCGCAAGATCGCGGTTCCTCAGCAGCACCACGAACTCATCGCCTCCGTACCTGTATACAGGGGAGTGGTCGAAAACATCACAGATGACTCTGCAGATCAGTTTTATCGCCTCATCGCCGTGATCGTGACCGCAGCTGTCGTTTATACGCTTGAGATCGTTGAGATCTACGATCGCGATACCGAAGCGCGCGACATGCTGTGTTATGTCGGCGTTCAGATTATCTATCGCTGACTCGTAGGCACGCTTGTTACGCACGCCTGTCAGAGCGTCGATATATGATTTCTTTTCCATCTCTTCGGCGTATTCCTTGGATCTGTCAAGTTCGTTTCTTGCAGAGAGAAGATTGGCTATGTGGCTGTTCATGTCGTGCTCCATCTGCTTGATGGAATCAGCCAGGACCTCGATCTCGTCACCGGTACGGATCTCAAGATCGGCGAATCTGTGGAAGCCTTCGCCGCTGCTCCTGACATCTTTGGTGTATCCTACAGCAGCTGCAGACAGCTCGTTGACAGGCTTTACGATGGATCTGTCCACGAGGCGTAACGTCGCGAATGATGCGAGAGCTGCAAGCAGCGTAAGTATAAGGAGTACGATAAGGACGAAGCGGCTCTGGAGCGCCAGCATCTCTTCTATGGAGTAGTCGAGTCCGGCGTATGCTATGACCTGGCCGTAGCTGTCGCGTATCGGCATGGCGGCTGTCACGATGCGTCCGCCTTCATCATCTTCGCCGAGGAGTATGTCGAAGCCCGAATTTATATCTCCGTCGTTTCTGAAATCGCTGTCATACAGCTCTTCCAGACTGCCCGGCGGCCAGTTGTCTATGTACGCGCCGTCCACAAGATATATCAGGCGGCCGGTAGCGACATCCGGCCAGGTGATGTAAAGACACTGCACGTGAGAGCTGTCCTGGATCTTACGAAGGGAGTTTCTTATCGAAGAGAACTCCTTTGTCTGCTGGATGTGCGCATAGCGGGCGATATATCCGCCATAGCCCGGCTCATCCTCCTGATCGCTGATCATGATATCGGATTCCGGAAGACTGCGGTAAACCTTCATGACTTCCCGCTTCACCGCCTTGACATCGCTCACATTGACGGAACTGGCTACGGTGTTCGCAAGATCGGAGCAGTATGTGCCGTATTCCGAACGGATGATGTCTTTTGTGGCTTTTGAGAACAGCAAAAGAGCGGTGACGCTGATCAGAGATATGATCAGTATCAGCGTGAGCACAGTCTTTCTTTTGAGTGACATTCCATTCAAAAAGCCCATATCAATGCAATTGTACCACCATATAAGGAAACTTGTACACAATTAATACAGTGATTGTTTTTTGTGATAAGAGAAAACGGATATGGTAAAATCCAGTCATGAGAAAAATATGTGTGACAGCAGACTTCCTTTCGGAAGAGAACAG
>CACYHM010000053.1 GCA_902774195.1 uncultured Eubacteriales bacterium | reverse complement strand
TTGCCGTTGCCCTCATCGCTCAGCTCGAGCAGTTCGGTGAAGTTTCCTGCCATGTATACGCCCTGCGATTCGGCCGCGGCCAGTTTCCAGTCGCCTGTGAATTTTTCAGCAGGATCCGCATCCTTTTGCGTCTCGGCGGTCCCGGTACTGTCGCCGGCATCACCCGCTCCTCCGCCTCCGCCGCAGGCTGCCAGCATGCCCGTCGACATGATCACACAGATCGCAAGGAGCACTGTCAGGAGTTTCTTTTTCATCGGTATTCCCTTTCTTTCGGGACAGCATAGTATCCCTCTTTCAGAAATGTCTGCCACCGATGTAATTTTACACGATTCTCTCCCACTCGATGTATGCTGCGCGCAGGCGGTCGCAAAAAGGGACCGAACGGTCCCCTTTGCTTCATTCATTATCGTTTGCGGCGGTCGTGCGTTTTGTAATATGCCGCCTTGTCGTCGTACATCCTTTTGTCGGCGCGGCGGAAGGTGTCCATGAACTCGTAGTCCTCCTCCGGGTCGAATACCGCATAGCCCTTCGACAGCACCAGCGGCCTTGCCTTATACTGTCCGCCTTCTCTGTTGACCTCTTTCTGAAGAGCTTCTATCCTGCCGAAGCTCTTCTTCATATCATCTGCAGTCGCGAACCTTACGGCCGCGACGAACTCATCGCCCCCGGTACGGTAGAGGTTGTCCCTTCCGAACACTTCCCGCAGTATCCTTGCGCTGTCTGCGATCGCCCTGTCGCCGCATTCATGGCCTTGCGTATCGTTTATATCCTTGAGACCTGTTATGTCGAACACCGCCACCGCGAACGTCAGTCTGCCCTCCTTTATATCCGGGTCTGCTATTTTCACGTCTTCAAGATAGGCGTTCCTGTTCTTTGCTCCGGTCATGCTGTCGATGAACGCGTTCTCCTTTATGTGGGATATCTGCTCTTTGAGCGCGGTCTGCATGTTGGAGATCTTTTCTCCGAGCGCGTCCAGTCCGTCATCCTCGTAGGCCATCCTGACCTTTTTCACTTCCGGATTGATATCCGAAGGCGACAGATTCCCCACCTCCATAATGAGTTCCTCTACATTGTCCGAGAGCTCATTGAGCTGATCGTGAGCATGCTTCAGTCTGCTTCTGGTGCTGGTCGTCATGATAACGACGACTACGGCTCCCATCAGAAGGGACATGAGCCGGAATCGAGAACGGGACTGTACGCACTGTAGAATCTTCCCCATCTGTCTTCATACGGTCTTTCGTCCACCGCGGACTTTCCCTGTGCGGCGTTCCTGAGCGCATCGGTAGGTTCTTTCACACTGTCTCCAAACTGCGCCGGACTGTTCTCTGTCAGGTCCATGACGAAGACGAATCCGCGGCCGCTTTCAGGCTTTATGCAGTATATATCCTCAAGTTCGATGTTTTTGTAAAAGCGCGTAAGCGTATCCCGGACATGTTCATACTCCGGTGTTCCCTCGCATCCGTAATCCAGACCGGCCAGCTCGTCCCCGTCGATCATGCCGGCAGCTGTGTTCGAGATGCTCAGCATGGAGTCGTTCATCAGCGTCCTCATGGCAAGGCTCGCCTTGTCGGTAAGCACAACGCCCATAGAAAAAGCAACGATCAGTACCACGATCGCCGTCGTTATCATAAGTGTCGTCGTTATGCTGCGTCTGAATTCCTTATCCATAGCCATGTGATTTTAACATATTTTACGTTGACAATACGAAGAATAAATGAAAAAACCGGAATACTGTTTTTTCAGTGATCCCGGTATATGTATCCTGCTGATCTTATCCGGCCGGTCCTACTTTGCCACCGCCTTGAAAAGGTTTTTATTGGCCGCGTAGAGTTTTTTGAATGTCCTGTAGTAAGGACCGTATTTTTTGTGCTTTGCCATATCAGGTCTGTATGATGCGTTTGCCGGAATGAAGGACTTGACGCTTTCGATATCCGGTATGAGTCCGAGCCCGACCGCGGCTATGGCTGCCGCTCCGACGGATCCGACGTTCTGCGGCGACTCGACCGTTTCGATGGTCTTGCCCGTTATGTCGGCGAGCATCTGGCACGATACAGGAGAGAGAGCTCCTCCGCCGACAAAGCGGATAGGATCGGAGGTCTTCAGCCTGCGGTTCTCGCACTCGAGCATCCATCTGAGATGATAGAAAACGCCCTCCAGGACCGCGTGTATCATCTCGGTCTTTCCTGTCTCGAGCCCGATACCGAAGAACATGCCTGTCGCATTAGGATCTTCGAACGGGCATCTGTTGCCGTGGAGCCACGGGGTGAATATGACGCCGCCCGAGCCCGGTTCCACATCTTTCACAGAATCGATCATGAAGGCGTAAAGGCTGGTATTCTTCTGTTCGTACTCATCCGGATCTCCGTTCTCCTTCAGATATACGCCTATCTCGTCAAGCGCCAGATGGTCTCTGACCCACTCAAGGCATTTGCCCGCAGTCTCCATCTCGGCGAAGTAATTGAACCTGCCCTCCTGGGCACCGACGATCGCCGCGATCATCGCAGTCACATCGACCATCTGCTTGTCCGTCACAGTCGAGACCCAGCCCGATGTCCCGCTGTAGATGTGAGTATCGCCCTTTTCGGTGCATCCCGCGCCGATACCTATGAGCGAAGCGTCCCCGCCTCCTCCGAATACCGGTGTGCCTGCTTTGAGGCCGAGTTCGGACGCAGCTTTTTCGGTAAGACCTCCGACCATATCGGTCGATCTTATGATGCGCGGCAGATGTGACATGTTGACGCCGAACATCCCGCACAGCTCGGTGCTCCAGCACTTGCCCTCAGGGCGAGTGTCGTATATCAGCGTGCCGAAGGCCGAATCCTCCGTCATGGTGAACTCGCCAGTGCAGCGGCTTATGAGATAGTCCTTTACATCCAGCCACCAGCACGCGTCCTTGAACCTCGGCTCATGCGCTTCGAGCCATTTGTACTTCCACACCGGGTCCTTTGGCGAGCTTGTGACCGCGCCTGTTATCCTGATGCTCGGCACCAGCTTCCTGACATTGGCCCCCGCGACCTGTACTCCGTGGGCCATACCTTTTTTGAGCTCTTTTTTCGCGCGCTGATCCATGTAGCTCATAGGTCTGTGGACCGGCACGCCGTCTTTGTCTACAAGGACGAGGCCCTGCATCTGCGAGCAGAAGGATATGCCCTCGATCTGTTCAGGCGTTATATCGGTTTTTTTGAAGACCTCGGCCGTGCTCCCGGCCATTCCCTTCCACCAGTCGTCCGCATCCTGCTCGGCGCCGCCTCCGTCAAGTATGTACAGAGGGTACTCCGCCGATGCCGATGCGATCAGCTTTATCGTTTTTTCGACTCCGAAGAGACAGGTCTTGACGCCCGTAGTACCGATATCATATGCAAGAATATACGTCATTTTTTCGCCTCATGTTCACTCTGCTTTCAGCTCAGTCGTCGTTGGTCGTGCTGGTCTACTCAGACGGCGATGTCGGCTCAGGTGTCGGTGTCGGTTCCGGTGTAGGAGTTGGCGTCGGCGTCGGTTCCGGTGTAGGAGTGGAGCCTCCTCCGGTATCAGTACCGTCGCCCGAAGACGTATCGGTCCCGGACTGGTCTGCGGCCGATTCGGCCTGCTGCCTCGCCTCTTCTTCTTTCTTCTTTCTCTCTTCCTCTTCCTTTTTCTTCTTTTCTTCTTCGAGTTTCTTCTTTTCTTCTTCTGTCAGTTCGTCTCTGCTGCTGCCGCTGTCGTTATCGTCTCCGCCTCTGTAGCTGCCGAGGTTCTTCTCTGTTCCCTTGGTGAAGTACTCGCCGTTCGACTTTATGACGCCTGACGGCATTTCGCGGTACTCACCTTCGCGGATATCGCTGCACTGCCTCATTATCCTGCTCCACAGCGCAGCTGCCTGCGACGATGAGCCGGACATCTCTACGTTGAGGTCTGTGCCTATCCACAGCGCGGCCGAATACTTCGGAGTGAAGCCGTCGAACCAGAAGTCGAAGCTGTCGTTGGTCGTTCCTGTCTTGCCTCCGACCTCGACGCCTGAGATCGCGGCGCTGCCGGCTATTCCCTTTGAAACGACAGACTTGAGGAGATCCGTCATGATCCATGCAACGCCCTCGTCAAGGACTTTCTTCGAGCTTGATTCGCTCTTCAGCATCGTATTGCCGCTGCCGTCCTTCACTTCCGTATAGCAGACTGCAGTGTTGACCTTGCCTCCGTTCGGATATGCGCCGTACGCCAGCGCCATATCCAGAGGTGTGACGCCGTAAGTCATTGCTCCCAGAGCGAGTGCGGCCGGATTCACGTCGTTGACCTCCTTGCTCTTGTCTGCCTCGATGGTAGTGAGCCCGTACTTTTCGAGCATCTCGACGGAGAAATCGTCTCCGACCTGCAGCAGTATCTTTACCGCGCAGGTGTTGAGGGACTTCTGCAGCGCTGTTCTCAGTGTATTCTTTCCGGAATAAGTCCTGGAGTAGTTCTGCGGCCACTCCTTGCCGCCCATGGTCAGCGGCTCGTCTATCACGTATGATGCAGCGGTGATGTAATCGCCCCAGTATTTCGTTCCCTGCTTGTCGACGCCGAAGTCCACATACGGGAACTTCTTTCCCTTGGACGCGTATTCGTAGCTCTTCTGAAGAGCTGCGCCGTATACCGAGAGAGGTTTTATGGACGATCCCGGCTGCCTCGGACTCACCGCGCGGTTGAAGAGCTTGGAGCCTTCGCCTCCGCGGCCTCCCATGAATCCGGTTATCTTTCCGGTGCCGACCTCTGTAACGACCATGCTGGCCTGGACCCTGCTGCCGTCCTCGGCGGACGGGAAGTTGGAGTCATCCTTGAACTCATCATATATGGCGTTCTGCAGCTCATCGTCTATCGTCGTGTATATCTGAAGGCCTCCCGTATATACCATCCGCTCGGCCTCTTCTTCGCTGACCTTGTACTTATCTATCAGGTCGTTCATCACGACGCCCGCCACATAATCGCTGAAGTACGTATATGCGTTTTCCTTGCGCTCGAAGCTCGGCGCGAGGATATCTATCGCGGCGACCTTCGCTCCGTCGGCTTCAGCAGTCGATATATATCCCTGCTCCGCCATCAGGTCGAGCACGAGGTCGCGCCTCTCCTTGGATATGTCGTTCGCGTAGAAGCCCGTGCCTTCCGTCTCTTCGCCGGAATCGCCGGAGTCATCCGAATCATCTGAAGAGTCATCGCTGCCGCTGCTGTCATCCTCTTTGTCGCTGATATCGTCGAGAGAATAGTATGTGACTTTTTTGATCTCCTCACCGGCTTCCGGATCCTCGCTTATCAGGGCATAGGCGTCCGGCGCCTGAGGCAGCGCAGCCAGGGCAGCGCACTCCTCGAGAGTCAGCTTGTCCACGTCCTTTGAAAAGTAGGTCCTGGCAGCCGCGCTCACTCCGTAGTTGCCGTATCCCAGATATATCGTATTCAGATACGCTTCGAGTATCTCATCCTTGGTCAGGCTATGCTCGAGCCGCCACGCGATGTACATCTCGGACAGCTTTCTGCGTATGCTCCTCTGGCTCTTTATCTCTGACAGGTAGGCGTTACGCGCCAGCTGCTGAGTGATAGTAGAGGTGCCGCTTATGGCATCGGATCTTCCGAGCAGCTTTGAGAGTACGGCTCCGAACATCCTTCGCCAGTTGAATCCGTGATGCTTGTAGAAAGTCTTGTCTTCAATGGCGATGAAAGAGTTTTTGAGCTCGTCCGGCATCTTGTCGATGGATACCATGGTCCTGTCTTCGCCGTAGTGCAGAGTGTCTACCTCGACGCCGTCCTTGTCGTAGAGTATCGATGAACGCTCGATGCTGGCATACAGGCTGTCTTTGTTGATCCTTCCGACCCTGATCGCCGTTATGGTTATCGTAAGCACGACAAACACGAGCATGAGCACGCAAAGATCCCTGAGTATGATCAGGATCTTTTTCTTGAGCGGCTGGGCCATGAAGTCGTCCCATATATCGGTGATCTTGTCCTTCACGGCGCTCATTTTATTCGCGGAGTGCTTATTCGTTTTTGCTGAATGCTTGCTTTTGATGGTTCTCATTTGTTTTTTCCCAATTCCTGACTATAGATATCACAGGAGATTCTACCACAGATTTATGTCAAGTCTGTGTATTTATGCTCATACCCTTTCAGGCATGCAGTGCATGTGCGTTTGTCCGAGCACGCGGAAGCCCTCGGCATGCGGGCACAGATTTCTCAGACCGAAGTCCGCGGAGCGCAGTTTAAGATAAACAGCGAGCTGTCGTGCACCCTCCGATCCTTCAGGGAACTGGCTGGTATGGCAGTCGAACAGCGCCTGCTTCTGCAGCCCGAACATCTCTTTCGGTATCTTCACAAAACGGTTGGCCTCTGCGGTCATGTAGAAGGCTATGGCCTTCACATCTGCTGCCGCCGCCCCGTAATGCTCCATGATACCCGCATACGGCGCGATATACGCGATATGGGACGCCGCATTGCCGGTGTTCAGATGATCAACGTGAAGCTCTCTTCCGGTGAGAGGGTCAGGCGCAAAAATGAGATCGGGAGCGCATTCGCCGACGGTCTTCGCGATGCCGGCAAGCATGTCTTCATATGGATAGAATCCGCCGTCGGAGAGTCCGAGGAAGCGCACGTCCGTCACTCCCAGGAATTTCGCCGCGCGGATCGATTCCTGCTTTCTGAGTTCAGCCAGGTCATCGCCCTTTACACCGTCCGAGGCTCCGTCTCCGTATCTTCCGTCGGTGAGTATGAGAAATGTTATTTTCTTTCCCATCGAGGCAAGCTTTGCAGCCGTCGCTCCCGCACCTATCTCGATATCGTCGGGATGCGGTCCTATGAACAGATAGTTCGAAAACTCCTCTATCTTCGGAACAGGCGCGGCGAATTTGAGTATCAGTTTTGCAAGGCCCATGTCTACCTCCTTAATAAGGGCCCTCCATGCGGACAGCCCTCCGCTGAATTATATCATAAAGTCTCCACCCGCCGGACAAAATCGTATATAATATGGACCATAGGTCCTGCGGGACCGTGTGTGCAGACCAACTGTCAAGGAGGGTAAAAAAGGTAATGGAAGATAAAAAAGAATTGTTCGAGAAGGAGCTCGATCAGATAGCGGGCGGCGATACCGCTGAAGGTTATAAGTGGGTCTTCGTGATCAAGAAGAGCAAATGCAACGGCTGCGGCAAGTGCATAGAGGTATGCCCTAAGGGTGCCATCTACATGAGCGGCAGAACAGCTGAGATAGATCCTAATGTCTGCGGTCCATGCGGCGGCGAGTGCCGCTCGGCATGTCCGACATACGCGCCATACAGCAAGTGCATCCGCGCATAGGCGCCTCACTGATCAGAACATAAACGGACGGACACGAAGCCCGTCCGTTTTCGTATATATTCCGCAAAGCGTGATCAGCTTGCAGCCGAGACTTTCGAATCCACGTGCATTCCCATTCCGGCCGTATGAGAAGATACCTCGGAAGCCAGGTAAAGGACCGCATTCGCAACCTCTTCCGGCTTTGCATAGCGCTTGTCCATTGCATACTGTCCGGCGAGCATGGCCATAGCCTCCTCGTGCGTCATGCTGTCTCCGAAGAAATCCTTCTCGATCCTGAGCATCATCGGCGTATCTACAGGGCCCGGGCATACATAGTTGACGTGGATGCCCTGAGGTCCGAGTTCCATAGCGATGCACTTCGTCAGACCTGCAACAGCATACTTCGACGAAACGTATGCGCTGTTTCCGGCGGTCGGCTCATAAGCCGCAGCCGAGGCTATTACTACTACTGAGCCGGATCCTTTCTCGATCAGGGTCGGAGCCGCATACTTCATCGTGAGCATCACGGCGAATACGTTGAGCATATATGTCTTCTCGAACAGCTCGAGAGGTCCTGAACAGGGTGGGCCTGGCCTTCATATCCCGCGTTCGGAACGAGTATGTCTATCGTGCCGAAGTGAGCCTTTGCGCCCTCTACGAAGTTTTTGATATCTTCCTCCTTGTTGAGGTCGGCAACGAATCCTGCGACCTGTCCCTCTGCCGCGCCCAGCTTAGGGAGGAGCGCGTCGATCTTCTCCTGCTTTGTCGAAGAGAATGCTACCTTTGCGCCTTCTGCCAGAAAGCCCTTTACGATCGCTGTTCCGATGCCGCCGGTGCCTCCGGTGACCAGTACTACCTTGTCTTTCAGCTTAAGATCCATGATTTCTCCTTTCTCCGTCTGTTCTGCCGCGGGGTCCGTCCCGCAGACGTCCCATTACATACTTTTATTTTTTGCTGAGATACTCATCTATCGAAGCCGCCGCGAGCTTT
>CACYHM010000052.1 GCA_902774195.1 uncultured Eubacteriales bacterium | reverse complement strand
CTTCGCGGTAGTCATATTGCATTGCTCACACCTCATTTATATTTGATACAAATATGTTTTATCATATATTTCATCCTGTCAATACTTTTCTCAAAAAAATACGACCCGCGGATCGCGGATCGTATTGATCGTATCGTGCTCAGGTTCTGAAACTCTCTTACTTGGTCAGGTCCTCAGCGATCTCGATTCCTTTTGTGAAAAGGTCCCAGCCGTCATATTTGAGTTTGATCGGGAGATGCATCGTGATGTTTCCGATGATCGGAAGACCGTTCTTGTTGATGTACGCGAGTGTTCCTACAACGCCGCCGATAAGACCTGCGAAAAACAGTAATTTTTTCATTTCCAGCTCCTTCCTTTCAGAATGATTGATATGCTGTGACCATTATACCACATTATCCGGAGATTCAACATCCTCGTGATAAGTTGCGCATCACCGGGTATACGAGTTCCGTTATCCTGACACGCGCTCTTTCCAGTTCCTCTTCCGATCCGAATCTGAACGTCAGATGAGCGATCGGCCTCACGGCGGTGATGATGTCTCCGACCCTGTCGCCCGCTTTCTGCCCGTGCAGATAGCGGAAAGCGATGAGAGCATCGCGTATCGACGGATCTACATGTATGTGATCGAACACTCCTCCCTCGATGCTGAACACCGAGATGGTGAGTATATTGAAGCGCGTCCTTCTGAAGCTCTTCAGCTCCTCGTAATAGCTCCTGTCTCCCACTGCCGTGGTCAGAAGCAGCCTCGTGAGATCCACGCCGCAGTAATCCTGTATGTCCAGCGGGTTATATATCCCCGCCTGCCGCGGGTTGATCTCGACGATGAAGAATCTTCCTTCAGGCGTGAAGAAGCCCTCCACGTTGTACTCTCCTATCCGCGCCCCCGAAGTCCTGAGGACAGCGGTGACGGCGTCTTTGAGCTCGCTCATCTGAGCATCGCTCAGGTTCACCGGGTACACATCGCATGCAGGCCTGAGAGGCGCGCTCTCGAGCCTGTAGCACCAGCGTATGCCGTCCCAGAGGATGTCGTCCTCAAAGAGGAACACATCGGCCTCGATGATCCTGAGCTCATCGTTTCTTATGAATTCCTCCGCGCAGACCATGCCGTTCCTCGAATACCCGGCTGCCTCCGGAAAGGCCGCCTTTATGTCTTCAGGGTTTTCGACGACCGTCATGCCGTGTGAAGATGAGCACAGCATTGGCTTTATGATGACGGGAAAGTCCATGCCTTCGCACTTTGAAGCGAGCTCGTCCGCGCTTTCTGCCACAGCGCTCGCGGGGCAGAATACACCCGCCTTTTTCTGCAGTTCGCGGAATCCTTCCTTGGATATGAAGCTCTCCATGCACTCAGGGGAGTTCCCCGCAAGCCCGAGAGCTTCGGTTATCTCCGCGGCCGGTATCATCGCGGGGTCGCAGAGTCCCACCGCTCCGTCTATATGCTCCTTCCGGGCTATCCTCAGAAGCTCTTCCGTATCGCTCCAGTCCGCGACGTAATATGCGTCCGCCGCCTCTTCCAGCTGCGCGTTTGGTTCTTCGGCGCACATGATCGTCCTGTACCCGAGATCTGCAGCCATTTTCAGGGCAGCCTCCGGGCGCTCGTCAGGCACTGTGCTCAGAAGCATCACGGTCTTGCTCATCTCTGTCTCACTCCTTTTTTTCATCCCAGACCGGGAGATCGATCCCGGCTATGTCCGAGCCGAACGGCGTTCCGCTGCCGTTATCGAAATGCTCCTGCGCTCTTTTCACATATCTGAAGCCTATGTACAGGAGCGGTATGTTGCAGTATGTCATGAGTATGTTCGCAAGATCCGACAGATCCCACAGGGCCGCCAGATCCATCCCGACTATGCTCGTCAG
Source organism: uncultured Eubacteriales bacterium (assembly GCA_902774195.1). The sequence continues at coordinate 5,062 of CACYHM010000052.1, read as the reverse complement.
CATGCCGAATACGATGACCCCTATATCTATTATCCTGACAGTGTTTATGAAGGCCGGGTTCCGGCTTATCCTGTTGGCGCTGATCTCCGAGAATGACATGAATCCCAGCAGGCATGTGAATGCGAAGAGGCCGAAGCACGCGGTCACGATGAGAGTGACTGCCGTACCTGCAGCGGTGCCCGGAGTCAGCTCCTCTACCGAGATCAGGTATTTCTGAAGTTTCCCCGCCTCGAACCATGCATCCGCGCCGTCTGTGAGCCATGCGCGCCCCATGATGACGACGAAGGCCGTCATCGTCGCTATGACGATGGTATCGAGGAACACGCCGAGGGCCTGGACGCAGCCCTGGTCGCACGGATGCCCGGCATCCGCAGTCGCGGCCGGCATCGTGATGGTTCCCTGGCCCGCTTCGTTCGACATGAGGCCTCTTCTCACGCCCTGCATCAGCACCGTTCCGAAGGCGCCGCCGAATACGGCTTCAGGTCTGAAGGCCTCTGTGAACACGGTGTAAAAGAACCACGGTATCCTCGAAAAGTTTATGAGTATCAGGATGAGCGATGTTAGCACGTATACGACAGCCATGACAGGCACCATCACATCGGTCACGCGGGATATCCTTCTGGTTCCTCCCCACGAAACGACCACGGTGACGGCGATCACCGCCGCAAACCCGGCCCAGTAGACGGCATGCGTCGTCGGAAGCTCGCGTCCGCTTATTATCCCGGCTATCTGCCCCATGGAGGATATCGTGTTGAAGCCCTGCGCCGGAAAGCACAGGAAAGCGTAGATGAGATACAGGACCGAAAGAAGCGTGCCTGCAAGCGCGGAATCCTTCAGCAGGCGTCTTCCGTAGTATGACATGCCCCCGATATACTCATCGCCCTTTTTCTCCTTGAATATCTGAGCGAGTGTGGATTCAACGAAGGCGGTGGCCATCCCGAAGAAGGCGGATACCCACATCCACAGGAGCGCTCCCGGCCCTCCGACCGAGACTGCGCCCGTGACTCCAAGTATGTTTCCGGGGCCGACCCTCATCGCCGTGGAAAGCAGGAACGACGCGAGCGGCGAAAGTCCGGTCTTTCCCGCCTTTTCTTTCATCAGCACGGATATGCCGTACCTGAATCTGCGTATCTGGATGAAGCCCAGCTTCACCGTGAAGTACACGCCCGATCCGATAAGAAGGATTATCGCAAGCGAAAAATTCCCGATCACCGGGATCTTCGCGTACCAGCCGAAGTTTGCCGGGAAGTCCCACAAAAGATCGGATACGACCTGTATCCTTGCGCATACCGCCTGTATGAAGCTCAGGACTGCTTCCATTCTGTCCCTCTTTCTTCTCTTCTAAATACAGAATATGCAGTTCATTCCGCATATATTCTATCATTTTTGCCGCAGTTGTTTTCCATGACCGGGTTCATACGATCCCGGTCTCTTACCGCTCAGTGCCGGACATGAGCACGCTGGCCGTAACGCAGGCCAGTATTATGGCTGCTCCCGCGATGCCCGCCGCGGAGAGCTTCTCTCCGAGCAGCATGAACGAGAAGACCGCCGTCATCACCGGGCAGAGTGTCTGCAGAAGCGCCACCGCCCTTTCGGATATCCTGGTGAGAGCGAGGTTCTGCAGCAGGTATCCGAGGAATGTGCACGCGATGGCCAGGTAGAGTATTATGGCCCATACCTTCGCATCGGCTCCCGATACGTCGATCCCTTTTTCGATGAAGGCGCAGCCGCCCAGGGCCAGCAATGCCGAGCATCCTCCCTGCAGGGCCGTCATGCTCACGGGATCGACGTCCTCATCGAGGTATCTGCGGCTCAGGACCAGTGTCCCGCCCATGAGGACCGCGGCAACAAGCGCCGTGATCTCGCCCGCTCCGAAGCCCGAGAGTCCTCCTCTGACGCAGAGCAGATATATGCCCGGGAGCACCATTATCTGTACCATCATCTGCTTCCATGAGTACTTCATGCGGAACATGAGAAAGGCGAGCGCTGGCGTGAATACGACCGACATCGAACGCAAAAAGGCGACCGAGGTCGCCTCAGTCAGTGACAGCGCCACATTATTGAGAAGATAACTGAGGCCTATACACATGCCGGGAACGAGCCACTTTCTGACGGGCACCGTTCTTACGGTCTCAGCTATCCGCCTGCGGAAGAGCACGAGGCAGAACAGAAACGCTATCGAATAGCGCACGCTCATCATCGAGTATACCGGCACCGCATCGAAAGCGATCTTCGAGATCGGATCCCCGAAGCCGTATACCACGGACTGCAGCACTATCAGCCCTTCAGCCAGTCCTCTTGCTTTGTCAAAACGCCCCTTACCCATCGCGTCCCCCCTTCCGCGATCCACCGGACTTTTATCCGGCTACAGTTCTCTGAGCACCAGTACCGTGACGCCGAGGTTGTCTCCCGGCTTCACTCTCACCACCTTCGGATGGTGGCGGTACTCGTCCGCTATCATGTCCTTGAGGCTGGTGCCCCGGTTGTACCCGTGGATCAGCTGTATCTGGTATGTCGAGTCATCGGCAGCCTTAAGAGCGCGGTCGATCGCCTTCATGGCCTCGTCCTGATACATGCCGTGCAGGTCCAGTTTCACTATAGGAGTTCCCATTCCGCCCCCTTTTATTTCTCTATTCTTCGATCCTGTAGAAATTGAATACGTAGTCTCCCCGGTCAACGTCCCGTCTTTCCGGCAAGCTCTTTCAGCCACTCCGCGACGCCCTTCGCGTAAGGGTATGCCTCAGTAACTGAAGGTCCGTCCATCTTCCAGGCCCAGTTGCCTTCGGCTACTCCCGGAACGTTCATCCTCGCCTCTTCGCCGAGCAGGAGCACGTCCTGCATCTGCATCATCGCGAGGCACGCAGGGCTCTCGTAGATGCGGCTTATTATATCCCTGGCTTCTTTCCGGAGTTCTTCGGTCTCCTCTTCTTTCCTTTCGCTATCCTCTTCTCCCCGCTCATCCATCTGCGGGCCCCGCGACTCTTCGAGCCAGCCTATAAGGGTATTGTTGTCATGGGTTCCGGTATAGAAGGCTCTGTTCGCCGCTTTTTCAGGCGACTCCTCGCAGAGATGCATCATGTCCCAGGCGTTGAACTGCCAGATGTCCATGCCCGGCAGCCCCGAGAGCTTCATGAGGTTCTTCACTCCGGCGTCGAGAAATCCGAGGTCCTCGGCAAGCACCTTAAGGTCGTTCTCGTCTTCTTCGATCATGTCGCTGACCGCCTTTATGAACGCGAGTCCCGGTCCGTGCTGCCAGCATCCGTTCTTCGGGGTCCCTCCTTCAGGGATGGCGTAGAACTCCGACAGTCCCCTGAAGTGGTCTATCCTGAGTATGTCGTAGCGTTCGGCGCACTGACGCAGCCTTCTCATCCACCAGTCATAGCCGTTATCTTTGAGTGTGTCCCAGTTATACAGCGGGTTGCCCCACTCCTGGCCCTCGCCGCTGAACGCATCAGGCGGCACTCCGGCGCTGACCTCCAGGCGTCCGTCTTCGTCCATCCTGAAAACGTCCTTGTTGCCCCACACGTCGGCGCAGTCCGGCGCCATGTACATAGGCAGGTCTCCCATTATCTCTATGCCTTTCGAGTTGGCATATCTTTTGAGATCCTTCCACTGGGAGTCGAAATAATACTGCTTCTTCGCGAGTTCCTTCGCCTTCTGTTTATCCTCTTCGCCGAGGGTATCCAGATACTGCGCCGGGTCGGCGGATCTGAGCTCATCCGGCCACTCGAACCATGGCTTTTCCTTCTGCGATTCTCTTATGAGCTTGTATGCTATGTATTCGTACAGCCATCCGCTGTTGTTTTTTACGAAGTCCTCGTAGCCCGACATGTCAGGCAGCTCGTTCGGGTCGATGAAGCTCTCGTCTCCCGCAAATGCCGCATAACTGCTGTACGGCGAGTTTCCGACACCTGCAGGATTGAGCGGCAGGATCTGCCATATGCTGAATCCCGCGTCCGCTATGAAGTCCACGAAGTCTCTTGCCGAAGCTCCGAGCGTCGGCGTGCAGAGCGAGCTGATGTGGCAGATGACTCCGGCCTTCCTGTCGATGCCCTCCCAGTACGGTGAATCCTTTCTGACGCTTATGATCATCGAAGAGAGCCTGTCCATCCTGACGGTCCCGAGGCTTCCCTCTTCATCTGTCTTCATCTCGGTCGATGTGAGAAGCTCGAGCGCGTATCCGCCTCTGAGGTCCTCTACCGCGCCGAGGTCGACCCAGCTGTCGCTGTAGCTTCTGTTGGCGAGTACGAGCAGGGTCTCTTCGGCTCCGCCCGCGTCTTTGCCGCTCAGGGTGAACGCGAAGACATCATCGCTTATCCCGCATGTGCCCGAGAGCATCCTGAAGCTGCCGTTTCTCAGGGCCGGGTGTTCCTGGTACAGCAGGCCGAGCATCCTGTAGTGATACCCGAGGTCGAGGTTCTCGAATCCCCACGGATAGCCGCTCCTGTTGGCCGGATCCGTTCCTCCTGTGAGTCCGACCTCATCTCCGTAATAGACACACGGCACGCCCGGAAGAGCGTACTGCAGTGTCGAGAGCATTTTGACCTTGCGGGCCGCCGAATCGTAGTCCTCTTCGGCCGCCATCGCCGTGATTATCCTTTCGCGGTCGTGCGAGCCGATGAGGTTCAGGGCCCCGTAGAAGTTCTCAGGCGGGTAATTTTCTTCGAGCGCGAGTATCTTTTCGCCCGCTCCGCCCGAGCTGATCGTGTAGTTCACATAGTCGAGCAGGATGTCTCTCAGCGGGTAGTTCATCGTGCCGTCGAGCTCGCTGCCGAGAAGATATCTGCGCCTCTCGCCGTAGCTTATCTTGTTGCTTGCGTCCTCCCAGACCTCTCCTATGAGAAGGCCCTCCGGGTCCGCCTTTTTGACGGCCCTTCTGACGCCCTCGATGAATGAGTCGGGAAGCTCGTCGGCCACGTCAAGCCTCCAGCCGGACGCGCCCATCTTCATCCAGTGGGCGGCGACGCCGTCTTCGCCCAGTATGAACTTTCTGAATCCCGGATCGTTCTCGTTGACCTCAGGCAGATCCGTGACGCCCCACCAGGATATGTAGCCGCACTCC
>CACYHM010000051.1 GCA_902774195.1 uncultured Eubacteriales bacterium | reverse complement strand
TATGCTGAGGCAGCCCGTACGTGAACCTTATCTCTTCACCCTCGTGCATCGCGATCGCAAAATGAAGGCTTCCGTCGTCAGTCCAGGAAAACGGTATCCTTGCCATGTTGCGCTCTTCTGCGTCTTCTCCGCATTCTGTGCGAGTGACAGAAAGCGGGAACTCGCAGATGTTCTCTGTTACCATGTCGATACTTCTCCATGGTATGCCCAGATATTTCTGATATATGTCAGCAGCAGGCATCCCGTCTATCTCAGTAACGGTATACGGGTCTGTCATGCCTGTGATGGTCATCGTGCGGCCGACTTCGGTCCAGCCGAAATTATACGACGCCTTTACATGAAGATCCTTCCCGTAAAAGATCACGGCGACAAGAGAGCTTTCATGCGCTCCGTCACAGTCTATTACGAATGATCTTGCTCCGTCCTCGAGGATCAGCGAATCAAGCCCGGCAGTCGCGCCGAACACCGGGATGTCTTCCCGTCCGTTCTCCGCTGCCGCCAGCAGCTTTTCGATGTCAATCGGCATACCTGAGATCAGTGTCATCAGACACCTTGGATCATCGTGCCGTCCGATCAGCTGCCCAAGACTTTTTCCCGCCTCCTCTTCACAGGCTCCGCCCAGTTCAAAGCGCTCTATCTCAAACGCCCTGTTTTCGAAGAACATGAAGCTCAGGATGCAGTTGTTCGGCACCGGTCCGTCCAGCAGCATCAGATCGTCGAAATGCGTAGCGCCCGCGATCTGCACCTTTGGCAGTCTTTTCATCATCATCGCAGTCTTGCTTTCGATGACATCCCTGTCCCAGCCCTGTTCCAGCATGACTGCAAGGATCTGCGCAGAAGCATCGTATTCAGGCATTGCAGCGACTTCATCAAGCACGGCAGACAGTTTAGCTTCAGTATATTCTGTTATGTGGTATGTTTTCTGGATCATCCCTGTCACCTGCTTTCTGTTAACACTCCTGCAAGCCTGTTCTGTAAAGCTCGATCACATTGATCACGGGCTCCTCATACGGATGTACAGCCCTTATCGCTGCCAGAGTTTCTTCAAGCTTTTCTCCGGCCACGGTCACCTCGACTTTCAGTTCCTCTTCCTCGCTGATCTCACCGGTCCTGCCGAGAAAAGGTTCAGTTCCGGCAAGCGGCCTCCATGTGCCGATGACCCGGCTGTACGACAGACAGCAATCGTAGTTGCCGATATGCCCTGCGTCAACACTCATCAGCGCTTTTCTCAGTTCATCAAAGTGTGATTCCGGAATGTATATTTCAAATTTATAGTACTTCTTTTCCATAATTGCGTCCTCGCCCGGTATAGCACTGACTTTCAGTCCGTGGTCCGGCCGCCTGATCAAAAGCTTTATCATTCAGAATTAGTGTCAACCCTTGATTTTTATTCCTATGATATTAAAATTTTATTGAGGGTGTTTATCCCTGTCAATCAAATACAGAGGAGAGGTCAAGAAATGAGAAAACAGCTTGATATCACGGAAGGCATTTTTCCTATGCCTGTGCTTATGGTAGCAACATACAACGAGGATGGCAGTGTGAATGTAATGAACGCCGCATGGGGAACGATGCAGGAAAGAGGAAATGTAGCCCTCAATCTGACGGAATCCCACAAAACGGTGCAGAACATCAAAGCGAGAAGAGCATTCACAGTAAGCATAGCGGATGCGGATCACCTGGTCGAAGCCGACTATTTCGGCGTTGAATCCGGCAACAGGGTGCCGGACAAATTCGCGCGAAGCGGCCTCACCGCCTGCAAAGCGTCGAAGGTAGATGCTCCGGTGATCAACGAATTTCCTCTTTGCCTTGAGTGTGAGTTCATTGAATATCAGGATAACGAATACGGATGCGGTGTGATCGGCAAAGTCGTAAATGTCACTGCCGATGAAAAAGTCCTGGTCGATGGGAAGCCGGATATGTCTCTTGTCAATGCAATAGCATTTGATCCATATACACACGGCTACTACAGAGTGACCGAACGTGTCGGTGAAGCCTTCAAAGACGGCCTGAAGCTGAAGAAGTGACGCAGGTGTTTCATCACCAGTGTTCGTATCTTCTTTGTTCATCGATATCTCTTATCGCCTGCATTTCTTCATCAGACAATTCAAATCCAAAGATGTCATAGTTCTCTGCTATATGCTCTGCGTTGGATGAGCCCGGGATCGCTATGTAACCATCCTGGATCTGCCACCTGAGGATCACCTGCGCGGATGTTACATTATGGTCGCCGGCTATTTCAGATATCGTCTCATTATCAAAGCTTTCTGAAGTATGCCCTCTATCTGCCACCTGAGGATCACCTGCGCGGATGTTACATTATGGTCGCCGGCTATTTCAGATATCGTCTCATTATCAAAGCTTTCTGAAGTATGCCCTCTGCCTCCGAACGGATACCATGATTCGATCACGATCCCGTATTTCCGAACATAATCCTGCAGTTCCCGGTTCTGATAATATATATGGTTCTCATTCTGTATCACGGCAGGCGTGATATCCGCAAAGGAAAGGACCTTGTCTACCTGCTCCCGCGTGTAGTAATTGGATATGCCGATGGAATGAAGTCTTCCATCGTTTACTGCTTCCTCCATGGCTTTATAGACCCCCTCATCATCTGAACCGGGCTGATGGATCAGCATAAGATCAATGTAATCCACATCAAGGTCTTTAAGCGCGTCGTTTATGATCCCGTTTGCGCTTCCATAATCTCCGCCATAGATTTTACTTGTAATAAAGACCTCTTCTCTTGTAACGATCCCTTCATCGATCGCTCTTTGAAGGCCTCTCCCCACGCCCACTTCATTTCCATAGTATCTGGCTGTATCTATCAGCCTCATGCCGACTTTCAATGCCTGATACACAGACTCCTCTGCTTCCTCATCGGAAAGCGTCCATGTGCCTAAACCAATGATGGGCATTTCATACCCGCTGTTCAGCTTCACAGTTTTCTTTTCAAAGTCAAACATTTCTGCTTCTTTTGTTCCATCCTGCTTCTGTGCATCCGGGCTTTGCTGCCCGGCTTCCTTTACTCCGCATCCTGTCAAAGAAAGGACCAGCAGCAGGATGACACCCTTTATTGTGATTCTTTTCATTGCTGATCTTTTCATCTGCTCCCTTCTGAAGTGATCGTCAGTACTGCGCTTTTGCCTCCAAGCATATTTCTCAGCTCGTCCACGCTTTTGCCCTCTATATGACCAAGCCTGGTGTATGCCCAGGTATTCGTCCCGAAGAACACCACTATGCTGCTGCCGGAGTATAATACGATATCTCCGGGTTCTGTCGTTGTATCGACATCATCGTTCGGAAGATCAGTACCCAGACTGCCCACCTGCTCGAATCCGCCGTACAGGGATGTATCGACAGTGACCGGTCCTTCTGACGCAAGATCCGCCAGGGCTCTTACCGCATCATTGTCTTCCCATTTCACATCGACTTCTTCATCATTGATCTTCAGTCTCATCCCGGTCGTTCCTCTCTCCTCTTCATTATCAGTATTTCCAGTCTGCAGTGTATCTTCAGACGCGTCTGCCTTCTGCGTCTCTTCCTTATCAGCACACGCGGCCGAAAACAAGCTCAATGTCATTATCAGCATTATGATAAATATCTTCTTCATAGTCCGTTTGCCCTTCATTACAGTCCTTTTGCCATGGCTCTTATCTCATCGAGCACTTCATCCTTCATTTCACCTGCACACGAGAAGAATCCCTTATCTTCAAGTCCGAGATATCCGAGGAAGTCCCCGTCGAATGAGAACCTCGCGCCGGTGTACTGATCCTTGTCCCCTGATGCCAGGAACATCGAGATGTACTTCAGGCTCTCAGGAGCCTTCGGGTACAGCGCCGAGTAGAATCTGTCGATCACGCATTTGAGCTGCCCGCTGATGCCGTGATAGTAGATCGGCGAAGCCAGGACGATCATCTCTGTGTCCTTCAGCTCACTGTATATCTTTTGCATGTCATCCTTCTGCACACATGCTCCTTCGCCTTTTCCGTGACAGTATTCACAGGCCAGACAGCCCCTGATATTCATTCCGGCTGCCCTGAACTCCCTGACATCGTGGCCTGCAGCCTCAGCCGCCTCTTTGAAGGCGGCTGTCATTTTTGAGGTATTGCCCTGCGGGCGCGGGCTTCCGTTAAGCACTAATACTTTCATGCGGTTCTCCTGTTACAGATATCTCTCGAAGAAAGCCTGCAGTTTGTCGAACGGAATGGCCCCGTTCTCTCCTCCGTCGTAAAGATCGGTGTGTGATGCGCCCTCGATGACGAGCAATTCCTTGTTGTCTGCATACTTGCTGCCGTTTACCATGTTATCATAAGCATCCCTGCCGAAATAGAACGAATGAGCCTTGTCTCCGTGCATGACCATCACCGCGCTCCTGATCTCGTTCGAGTACTTCAGTATCGGCTGATTCATGAATGACTCGCATCCGATCACGTTCCAGCCGCCGTTCGAGTTGAGCGATCTTTCATGATAGCCCCTGTCGGTCTTATAGTAGCTATGATAATCCTTTACGAAATAAGGAGCATCCTCCGGCAGCGGATCGATGACTCCGCCTCCGAGCCTGTACTCGCCTGCCTTCAGGTCGGACAGTCTCTGTGCGCACATCGCTGCTCTTTTCTCATAGCGCTGCTCTTCGCTGTCTTCGGAATCAAAGTAGCCGTTTGCGTTGACTCTCGTCATGTCGTACATCGTGGAAGCGACGGTCGCCTTTATCCTTGTATCCAGAGCCGCAGTGTTTATTGCCATTCCGCCCCATCCGCAGATGCCGATGATGCCGATGCGCTCAGCGTCGACTTTGTCGCTGAGTGACAGAAAGTCAACAGCTGCCATGAAGTCTTCTGTATTGATGTCAGGCGATGCCATGTATCTCGGCTGACCTCCGCTCTCTCCTGTAAAGGAAGGATCGAACGCTATAGTGAGGAATCCTCTCTCAGCCATCGTCTGGGCGTAGAGTCCGGAGCACTGCTCCTTGACTGCGCCGAACGGTCCGCTTACCGCGATTGCAGGGAGCCTGCCCTCCGCATCTTTCGGCACATACATATCCGCGGCAAGAGTGATGCCGTAACGATTGACAAATGTGACCTTGCAGTGATCCACCTTCCCGCTTTTTGCGAAAGTCTTGTCCCAGTCCTGTACAAGCGTGAGTTCTTCTTTCTTTATCATTTCAGTTCTCCTTTCAGTGATCCGTTATTGATCAAAGTCCGTTTTCTGCCGCTCTTATCAGCTGATCCATGCAGTCCACTCTGCGCTGGCTCCTGTGCAGTTCCTCCATCAGGTCGCATCTGCACCTGCGAAGGCATCTGACGATATCATCGTCAAGGCCCGCCTCATGCAAGCTGCGCACCCTCTCGATATCCGCATCCGGGCAGCCCGCATCTCCCATATCGATCAGCAGTTTTTCTATATCTGTGTTCTTCATGGCTATATCTTAGCCGATTGCCTTGTTATTCGCTAATGGTTATAATGAATATCGTGATATTCTAAATCTGCATATCATAGCAAGGAGCATCGTATATGGATATTCGCAGTCTCAGATACTTTCTCGCAGTCGCAAGAGAAGAGAACATGACCAGGGCGGCAGAACTGCTGCATGTGACCCAGCCCACCCTTTCCAAGACTCTCAAGTCCCTGGAGGGTGAGCTCGGCAAGAAGCTGTTCATCCGCAGGAGTTTCAGCATACAGCTGACTGATGAAGGTATTCTTCTGCGTGACCGGGCTGAGGACCTCGTGGCAATGGCCGACAAGATAGAGCAGGAATTCATGTCGCTCGATGACATCACCGGAGGGGATCTGTACTTCGGGCTTGCGGAATCCTATCAGATCAGATACCTCGCAAGGGAGATCGGCAGATTCAAGGCCGCGTACCCGGGGCTGAACTACCACATCACAAGCGGAGACACCGAGCAGGTAACTGAGAAGCTCGACAAAGGATTGCTCGATTTCGCCGTGATAACCAGCGAGATCCCGGATGCCCGCAAATATAATTACATCACCTTCCCTCATACGGATATCTGGGGAGCTGTAATGGCCGACTCACATCCGCTGGCAAAGAAAAAGGCCATCACAGCTGATGACCTTACCGGTGTGCCGTTATTCTCCTCGGAGCAGAGCTGGGATCGTGAGATAAGTGAGTGGGCGGGAGATCATTTCAGGGATCTCCGTCTGGAGGGCTCATTCCGCCTTTCATACAACGGCTCAATGTTTGCACTCGAAGGGCTTGGGGTACTCCTGACATTCGAGCATCTTGTCGACTGTTCTGAAGGAAGCGGCCTGGTTTTCAGGCCTCTTGATCCGGTCAAGGAATCCAGCTTCTATCTTATATGGGGCAGGTATCAGGTGCTCACCCCTATCGCCGAAAGATTCCTGACACAGGTGACCCGGTCTTTCTCAAGGCAATAAAAACGTGTGCAGGTTATGCACACGTCCGGTTCCTACCATGCTCTCCAGCCGCAGGTTCTGCAGATCTCGTTGTCCGGATCCCAGCTTCCTACTTCTTCGACCCTGCATCTGCGGTCAGGCGTCTGCGCGCAGTATCCGCCGCTGTATCCGCTGCCGCCGCTGACGCTGTTCAGCTTTTCTTCTTTGAGAGCTTCTTTTTCGTTGTATTTCTTGTCTTCCATTTTTTTCATCCTCCGCTTTCATCGTTCTGATGTTTTGCACAGGCAGAATCATCTGCCTTCGCTACCTATACAATTATAGCAGAGTTGAAGAGACATTAAACAGTTTATTCCTCGATCAGGTCTGTCATATTATACAGACTGATGCCTATCGTCGACAGATTATGCATCGTTGCAGAAGCTGCAGGTGTTATGATCCCGAATGCGCCAAGCATTATCAGCATCGAATTCAAAGATATGATCACCCTGTAATCGGCGTCTATCCTGCGCATAAGTGCCTTCGAAAAAAAACAGGTAGTTATTCTTATCTAACTATCTGTTTTTTAAATCAATTCTTATTTGAAGTCAACAGCGCTGATCGTTCTTTTCCGAATTCATGTACTGTCATCCCGCTTTAATTCTCAATTTGCTCGCAGTCTGTCACCTTGTAGCCGGTGCCTTTGAGGGCTTTTGCGAAATCCTCTTCGCTTTTCTCTGTCTTTGAAAGGACCTCTGCTCTCTTTCGTCCCAGATTCACACTGGCCCATGTGTCGCCTGCCGCATTGATGGCGTTCTCTACATTCGCCGCACAGTTGCTGCACTTCATGCCGTCTACCGATACATAATACTTGTATGGATAGTGCGATTCATCCGTATCCGCTACCGGCTTTGGCAGCACTGCCTCCGGGCCGCCGCAGCAGCTTGATCCGGACTTTCCCCTCGCCTTCTGCACTGTCGCATATACAGCATATGCGATCAGCAGTATTCCTGTTACGATTATCAGGTTTGCAGTCATTATTCTCATTTCTCCCTTCTTCTGCTTATCCTAGCGCTACATCAAGCGCCATCATGACTGTGAATCCTGCCGCGAAAAGCAGCACCCCTATGTGCGAGTGTTCTCCTTCCGCCATTTCGGGGATCAGTTCCTCCACTACAACATATATCATTGCGCCTGCTGCAAAACTCAGCAGATACGGCATGGCAGGAACTATCACTGCTGCTGCCAGTATCGTCAGCAAACCCGCGAGCGGCTCGACAGCTCCTGAAAGCACTCCGTCCATGAATGCTCTGCCTTTGCTTTTTCCCGCTGCGTATAAAGGCATGGATATGATCGCGCCTTCAGGAAAGTTCTGTATGGCAATTCCCAGCGACAGCGCCAGAGCGCCTCCTGCTGTTATATCTGCAGAACCGGAAATATATCCTGCATATACGACTCCGACCGCCATACCTTCAGGTATATTGTGCAGCACTACAGCAAGGACCATCATGGTAGTTCTTGCCAGATGACTTCCGGGACCTTCCGCCTGCTCCGCATTGAGGTGCAGGTGAGGAATAGTATTATCCAATATGAGCAGGAACAGGATCCCAAGCCAGAAACCGATAAAAGCAGGCAGGAATGCCAGTCTGCCCATGTCAGCCGACTGCTCCATCGCAGGGATGATAAGGCTCCACACGGATGCAGCGACCATCACTCCTCCGGCAAATCCCGAAAGTGCTTTCTGCAGCCGTATGTCAAGGCCCTTCTTCATGAAGAAGACACAAGCGCTTCCCGCTGCGGTCCCGGCAAAAGGGATCAATAAACCCGCTATGATCTCACTAGTAAACATCATCCTTCTTTCCGGTCTGATCCAAACGGTTTTAGTTAGAATAGTCTAACTTATTTAAATATTATATTTCTTTCACAATAAAAATCAAGGATGCGGATCAAAGAATATGGATATAAAAAACGACTGTCTGTATCAACAGTCGTTTCTCATCTTCATATGTCATATGTACCTGCGAAATTACCGCTTCATCCGTTTCTCAAATCTGAACATCCCATCCATGATGCGATATGCAATGCCGCTGTCAATAGACTTTTCTATCGTATCCCGGGAGATTATCTGACCATCTTCCTCCAGATGATCATCGCGCATCCCAAACTCTTCAAGAGCACCGTAGTTAAAAGCCTCCTGATTGTCCAGTATGAATTGTTCTCTGTCGTCCTGCTCGAGAGGAACGAGCCTGATACCTGCCATTGCTCACCTCTGTATACAGCGATCTACAATACAGCAACTATTTCCGATACAGCGACCAGCGCTGCCTCGCCGCTTATTCTGATCCGCTTATCACCTGTCATTTCGCAGTAAAGATGACCGCCCCTCTTTGACGCCTGATAAGCATGTATCTCCGGCTTGCCAAGTTCCTGTGACCAGTAATCCGCGATCTGACAGTGTGCGGAGCCGCATACCGGGTCTTCAGGCACAGCCACCTTCGGTCCAAAGCTTCGGGATACACAATCCACGGCTCTGCCCTTTGCCGTGGCGTTCTGGAGCCTCCCTTCCAGCTTCATGAGGAGCGCCTGATCCGGGTCCATTTTTCTCACCTGCTCCTCTGTCTCAAACACGCAGTTAAGATCCATCCCGAGCAGGGCTTTTACGGGGCGCACTCCAAAAGCCGCCTCCATCTCATCTGTCACAGGTATTTCCCTCAGATCGTCTGTCGGAAAATCCATCTCGTACAGATCCCCGTTCCTCCTGACTGTAAGGACGCCGCTAAGGGTATTGAATCGGACCATGTCGCTGCCGGGTTCAAAGTGATTCAGTATCACAAAAGAAGATGCCAGTGTAGCGTGGCCGCAGAG